>SKPJ01000572.1 GCA_007119595.1 Myxococcales bacterium | reverse complement strand
GTACTGGTCTGGGACATCGGGCACAGCCACTGGGGGCCATGATGACTCTGAACGGGCCACTGACCGATGCGGGCGGTCGTTCTCAGCTCGATATGCTCAGTGATGAGCAAGCACAGCGGATCGAACCACTTCGAGAGCGCGTCGATGAATTGCTTCGTCAATTGGAGGTGAGCGAGAATCTGGACCGTACAAAAATTGCAGCAGCGGTGCCCTTTCGGACCGCCACCGCTGCCAAGACGCTGTTGGAGCGCCGCGCCGACCTATACGAGCGAGACGTGAGCACGGCGGTATCGGACGTATCAAAAATCGAGCCCTCCGGCGGCGCTGCACTCTTGTTGCACAATGTGGAGTCCGTGGTCACCGGCAAGATGACGATTCTCGATTATCAGGACCCGAAAACGCTGGCCTGGTACGACGACGGTGAGCCCCGGGAAGATGAAGTGGAATTTATCGTCACTCTTCCAAAAGACGTAGCCGTCGACAAACCACTGCCCGTGGTATTATTTGGTCACGGCCTGATGACGAGCCGCGAACTCCTGTATCTTATCACCAATAAACTGGCCTCGGCGGGGTATGCCGCCTTCGCGATCGACTTTCCATACCACGGAAGTCGGGCCGTCTGTCGCCGTGACGGCGACTGTCCCGACGACGCAACCTGCAACGAGGTGGGCCAGTGCCACGCACCGGACGGAACGCCCACCAAGGTGCGGGAGGTGGAGGTGGGCCATGTGGCCAGTTTCTTGGAGGGAACGATCTATGACGATCTGCTCAACTATCCCATCAATAGCGGGCAGGTCTTTATTGACCTCGATAGCATTCCCGGCACTCGCGACAATTTCGCTCAGGGATTGTTGGATTTGAATCAGGCCGTGCGGGTCATCCGCGGCGAGGAGCTCGAAAATGCGATCATCGAAGAGACGGGCCTGTGGATCGGCGATGATATCGTCTATCTCGGCATGAGCCTCGGCGGTATTCTCGGTGCCGGGCTGACAGCTATCGAACCCCATATCAGCGATTTCGTATTGAATGTGCCCGCCGCGGATCTGACGCGACTCATCGAGCACTCCATTGCCTTTGGCCGCGACTTCGAGTTGGCCCTGGAAGAACGCGGTATCGAAGAGGATTCCGACGACTACTTCACGTTTATGAATGCCGCCCGCTGGCTCTTCGATCCCGTCGATCCCCTGAATCTGGTTCAACACGTCGCCAAAGATCCATTGACCTATACGGACCCGGAGACCGGTGAGTTGCACGAGGAGCGCGAGGTCCGGGTCATGCTGCAGATGGCCGAAGGCGACCGCGTCGTGCCCAATATCGGAACTGAGATTTTGTCGCAGCGGATGGGAGTGGAGTACGAAAAATACAGTCCCGCCTTGACTGATCACGCCTTTTTATTCGATCCCACGATGCTCGACGGAGCGACCCGAGACGCCCAGGACGATATGATCGAATTCTTCGATGCGAGATAGTCTTCGGGGCGAATCGTCTTTGAGTTGTAGGAAGAGTGGTCGGTAAGCGAGATACGACAACGAGGAATTTCATGAAACGTCATTCGTGCTTGAGGTGTATCACCTGTGTGGGCGCCGCAATAGCAGTGGCGTTGATAGCCACTCCGGCGGTTGCAGGCGGATATTCTCAGGGGTTTCAGGGGGCTCAATCAGCGGGTATCTCCGGTGCGGTGACCGCACGGCCCGATATGCCGGAAGCCGGCTATTACAATCCGGCGGGGTGGACCTTGCAGCAGCAGTGGGGGATCGGAGGTGGCGGATCGCTCATCATTCCCATCGTCATCCATGAAGATCCATCCACGGGGCGTCAAACGCGCGCTGAGGTCGACGGAGCATTTCCTCCCAATGTGCATGCCTTTGGAAACTGGAGAGATTTCGCCGCCGGCATCAGTGTCGGTGTCTCCCACGGCGCCGGACTTCAGTGGCCAGAGGATTGGCCGGGGCGCTTTGAGGTGACGTCGACGAGTCTGCAGGCCATCGAGGCGTCCCCGTCGGTGGCATGGCGCCCCTTGGATCGGCTGGCCATCGGCGGTGGTCCCCGCTTTGTCTGGGGCAGAGTGGGGTATGAGCGCTTTATCGATTTCGCCCGGCCCGGCGAAGAGGGATTCGTGGGATTGGAAGCCGACGCCCCGGGCGTGGGCGCTCAACTGGGAGTCTGGGGGGCGGTCACCGATCGAGTCATGCTGGGCGCCAGTTGGCGAAGCGCCATCGATCTCGAATTCGAAGGGATGGCGAATTTCGAGGATATCCCGATCGAGATGGAGGATCAGGCCCACGATACCATGGCCCGTACCGAGATGGTTCTGCCCCATCGCTTCGCCGCCGGTGTGGCCTATGAGGTCATCGGCGCCGGGATCTTGTCCCTCGATTTTGAGTATACCCGGTGGGGAGCCTACGAGACCTTCGATGTCACGTTTGATTCCGACGGTGTCGACGATATCAGCGAAGACAGAAGTTGGAAGCATACCCTGGGGATGAGGGCTGGCGCGGAGTATATCTCGCCCGTCGATGGACTCTCCGTTCGCTCCGGGTTGGCCATCGACCCCACACCGGCGCCGGAGGATACGCTCACGCCGGCACAACCCGATACGGACCGCACGGTCATGAGCCTCGGCGCCGGTTATCAGGTCGTCGAAGGACTCCACTTCGATATGGCCTACAACTTCATCATCTTGAACCGAACCACCTCCGCCGATGATGGCTTCTCCGGCATCTACGACGGCCAAATTCACGTATTTAGTGTCGGCATGCGAGCAACCCCCTGGCGATAATGATGTCTCATCAATTTTTTATGCTCAACAAACCGCACGGCTGCATCACGGCGCGCCGTGACTTTCAAAACCGCTCCACCGTTTATGATCACGTCCCGGAGCACTTTCCCGATCTGCCCCATGTCGGGCGGCTCGACTATAATACACAGGGTCTATTGTTATTTACCGACGACGGTCGGCTCGCGCAGGCATTGCTCAACAAGAAATACGCCGGCAATGCCGATCCGGAATCGGTCGATCCCGTCGAGAAGGTCTATCATATAAAGGTAAAAACACTGCTCAAGCCAGATGATCCGGTCTTTGAGAAGCTCGCACAACCGCTGGAGTTTGAGCCCGGCCGGTTTACGGCGCCGGCGAAGACGGGATGGGTGGCCGAGCGCTCGAGTTGCACCTGGATCTCGATGACGATCACCGAGGGACGCCATCGGCAGGTGCGAAAGATCTGCGATCGCGCGGGCCTGCAAATACGCAAGCTGCGCCGCGTCAAGTTGGGTCCCCTCGAATTGGGAGATCTGAAGATGCGCTGGTGTCGGATGCTCACCGACGAGGAGATCGCCTCCCTGTACCAGTTGGCGCTTCCCGAGGGCTAAACGCCTGATCATTTAGGGGGTGATCCATCCCGGTCGATCAGGTCCGAATCTTGGATATGTCGGCGACCGAAAAAAACAACCGGCGCAACTCGGCCAACAGGGCGAGACGGTTGTTTTTGAGCGCTTCTTCGTCGGCCATGACCATCACGGAGTCGAAGAATTTGTCCACCGGTTCTTTGAGTTCTATCAGGGTTTTGCAGGCCGCGTCCCACTGACGTTTTCGGAGGTATTCAGAGACCGCCTTTTGCGCTGAACGATGAGCCTCGAAAAGGGCCTGCTCCGCCGGGTCTTCCAGCAGCGATGGATCGACCTTCAATTGGCTGAGTTCGAGGTGATCGGCCTGCTTTTCGAGGATGTTGACCACCCTTTTGAAACCGAGGGCCAGGGGTTCGAAATCGGCTTCGTCGCGAAGTGCGGCCAGGGCCTCGATGCGGCCGTGAACCGAGGGTACGTCGTCGACGCCGGCGGCGAGCACGGCGTTGACCACGTCCGTCGGTGCGTCGTCGGTGAGCAGATAGTGAAGCCGGGTGACCAAAAATGACCGGACCGCCTCGGTGACCGCCTCGTCGTCCTCGAAGATTCCGGCGTAGGCATCGATGGCGTGGTCGACGAGTTCCGGCAGCGAAGCCATGCTCTTTCGGTCGCCCAGAATATGCACGATGCCCAGTGCTGCCCGGCGAAGGCCGTAGGGGTCGGAGGTGCTGCTGGGGGCCATGTCGATGCCAAAGCAGCCGACGATGGCGTCGAGCTTCTCGGCGATGGCTACGCAGGCTCCCACGTCGGTTTGGGGCAGGTCTCCGTCGGCGCTTTTTGGCAAATATTGTTCGTCGATGGCAGTGGCCACATCTTTACCTTCGTCGCTGCGAAGCGCGTACTCCCGACCCATCACACCCTGAAGGTCTGGAAATTCGTTGACCACCTGTGTGACCAGATCGACCTTGGAGAGTTCGGCGGCTCGCACGGCCGATTCCAACTCATCGTCTCCGAGTCCCATTGCGCCACCTATCTCTTCGACGAGACGGGCCATGCGCTCCGTGCGCTCATACATCGTACCCAGCGCCCCAATCCAGATGACGTCCTTTAATTTGTCTCGATGCTCTGCCAGCGGCGTCTGCAGATCTTTTTCCCAGAAAAACCGAGCGTCATCGAGTCGGGCTCGCAGCACCTTCAAATTGCCTCTGGCGACCACTTCCGGGTCGCGTACCGGCGTGTTGTAGATGACCACACAGGCCGGTCGAAGCGCACTTCCGTCGCTTTCCTCGATGGCAAAATAGCGCTGGTGAGAGCGCATCGACGAGATCAGAACTTCCCGGGGAAGTTCCAGGTAATCCTCGCTGAAATGCAGGGTGACGGCCTGGACCTGCTCGACGAGATAGG
>SKPJ01000047.1 GCA_007119595.1 Myxococcales bacterium | reverse complement strand
GGCCACGTCCGCACTTCACCCCGGTCCGCGGACGTCCACGTCCGCACTTCACACCCGGCCCGCGGACGTCCACGTCCGCACTTCACCCCCGGTCCGCGGACGTCCACGTCCGCACTTCACCCCGGTCCGCGGACGTCCACGTCCGCACTAATCGTGAATACTCGAATACGGCCAATCCAACGGATCATCGACGAGGCCGGCCTTTACAGGATTGAAGTGAACATAGGCCTTCATCCGCATTAGATGTTGCTCACTGCGAGCATAGCGATCGTGAAAACCAGCCTGCCACAGCGGTTTCTCATCACCGGTGAGCCCTAAATATCTCCGGATCATTCGCGAGGAATATCCCTTCCAGGTCTTGATGATCGTCTCCATCGCAACTTTCGGCCTGTCGTAGACCACATGGACATGATTTGGCATCACGACCCACTCCAACAGCCGATAGCGCTCTTTGTCATGGTATTGTAGCGCACCTATTACGATCTGAGCGCATCGTTCGCGCTTTAGCACACAACTTCCGTAGCCATTGTCGAGCATCTCTTCAAAGCGTCGTTTTTTCTCCACCTCATCGTCATCGACGGTCGAAAGAATGCGAAGAATTACCTTCCTCGGTAGTGAATCTGCCAGTCGAAAGGTTATCATTTGAGTCGCGTCGGCTCGATCGCAGTGCGGTAGATATCCCCGGTCATACCAACCTCGATGTGGTTTTTGATTCATCGTTGACCCCTCGCATGGTGATAGTGATACGACGCGGATCCGCGTCGTTTCGATCGCGATCACTATTATCGACTGGAGCTCAGCGATTTTGCGTGATCGACTGTGAGCGTCGACGTCGGCAACGAAGAGATTATGCGATGAATGGCTCGTCCTTATTTTTGTTTTACCCCCACTAACTCTACTAACTCTCCCGATATCGGCAGGTCGAATATCGGGATTTGCACCATTTTCAGAAAGGAGTAGGTATGGCATCTACGAAGGTACTCTTTGACGTAGGTCACTGCCGTTTCCTACACTCACGTGCTGCGTGTGATTCGTGTGTCGCGGGGCATGATAAAATTGGCAGCAATCGTTTGGTGTATTGAGAGTTCCCAATTGCTGAACAATTCGCCCGCAGGCGGTATGTAATCTAGGTTATTCGCCATTTGTTGCTCAGACGGTCCAATGACCGGCTGATGGGTTCAGGGTTGAGGAAGAGTCGTTATCACCATACCACCATTATCCTTGTAGACGCGGGGCTTGGTTGCCCGTATGGCAAGGCCTTATCAAGACATCAAGTCGAGAGGCTTTCTTCTCGACCGTCTTGCCAAGTTTTGCAACACACTTACCAACTTCGCCAGACTTTGTGCGATCTGGGGTCTCACCAACAACCAACTTCTCCAAGGCGATGACTTCCTCAACCCTGGCCCCATCAGCCTGTTGTCTGCGTGCACTGTGAAGTAACGCCACTGCAAGCCATCTTGCCGCCTCCTTAGCTCTGTCACCGGATTGTTCATGCCCACCCGCTGTAGATGTAACCGATTGTTCGTATTTGTGGCCGCTCTGATCGTCATCATGGGCTGCAACGAGATCGATCGACAGACCGCTCGCGATATGGCCGCCGAAGAAGTCTGCGCGGAGGCCGAACGCTGCGACAACTTAGGCGATGACGGTCTGCACCCCACGCACGCTGACTGCATCGTCGAGGAGCGCCTTCGCTTCGACGATGCCTGGCCGGAGAACGAATGCGGCGGTGGGTCGATCGACATCGATGCCTTCGATCGATGTATCGACAGAGCCCTGGAAGTCGCCTGTCACGACCGGCCGCTGGATTGGATGGTGGCCACCGAAGTATGCGCCTCCCGCAACGTCTGCTCGAATTAGCCTCCCTCTTCCGGTCCCGGAACCGGTTCGATCATCGATCATCTCGAGCAGCGAGTGCGATCTGATTGTTGATCAGTGCTTCAATCCGCTCGTGGTTTTACCTGACCACCCTCACGTTGTATGCTCCCCCTTTGATCGGCGATAAAATTTCGATGTATTGCTCGCCATGATGGTGTTTGGGTTATCAGTTTCAGGTTGATCTATGGTGGTCGAACAATCAGTGGTCCCCCCCTGTTGGGTTCCGGGAACCGAACTTCCAGCGATGACACCACAGGCGCTGATCGACGGGGTCCGGCGGATTCGCACGCCCGTACATATCGTTCGGGAGGCCCCGGACGGACGGATCGGGCTCGCATTTGGCGGAACGGTCGACCCGGGCGGAGGCGATGGACGCTATGTTCACCTCGCCACCCTGCCCCCGCTTTATCCGGAATGGCTGGGAAACCGCGCGTTTTCCGAAGTGCACGCAACGAGATTTCCCTACGTCGGCGGGGCTATGGCCAATGGGATTGCCAGTCCGGACATGGTGATCGCCCTGGCAAGAGGCGGAATGCTCGGCTTTTTGGGCACCGCCGGATTGTCACTCGAAGAGATGGCGAAGTATGTCGACGAGACGCGCCAACAACTCGACGGCACGGGGCTTAGCTGGGGGGCAAACCTCATCCACTCCCCCCAACAACCGGGCCTGGAGATGGCCACGGTTGAACTGTTCATCGAGCGCGGTGTCCGCCGAGTTTCGGCGTCGGCGTTTATGAACCTGACACCGGCTGTGGTCCGCTACGCCGCCACCGGCCTGCACCGCCGACCGGACGGCACCGTCGGGCGACGACACCACCTCTTCGCAAAGATCAGCCGACCGGAGGTGGCGGCCCATTTTATGCGGCCCGCCCCGGATCGGTTATTGGCTCAGCTCGTGGAGAGCGGTCATTTGAGTCCCGAGGAGGCGGCGCTGGCTACGGAGATCCCGGTCGCCGAAGAGCTCACCGTGGAATCCGATTCCGGTGGCCATACCGACAATCGACCGCTCGGTGCTCTGTTTTCTGTGATCGCTCGTCTGCGCGACGAAATCAGCGCTCAATACCAATACGCCCGCCCGATCCAACTCGGCGCGGCCGGCGGCATCGGGACCCCCGACGCCGTCGCCAGCGCCTTTTCGCTCGGAGCGGATTATGTGTTGACCGGCTCCATCAATCAGTCCTGTCGGGAGGCCGCACAGTCCAAGGCCGCCAAGCAAATGCTGGTCGAAGCCCAACTGTCGGATGTCACCATGGCGCCCGCCGGCGATATGTTCGAGATGGGCGTCGAGGTGCAAGTCCTCAAGCGGGGAACTCTCTTCGCATCACGAGCCAAAAAACTCTACGAAATTTACTCCCGTTACGACTCCATCGAAGCCATCCCCAGGGCGGTCCGAGATAAACTCGAAGACCAGATCTTTCGCGCCGACCTAGAGGAAATATGGGATCGCACTCGAGCTTATTTCGAGTCTGCCGACCCCGAGCAGATCAGCCGGGCCAAATCGGATCCGAAACACCGGCTGGCACTGGTATGCCGATGGTACCTCGGACTGTCCAGCAAGTGGCCCCTTGAGGGAGATGACAGTCGCCATCTCGACTACCAGATCTGGATGGGACCAGCCCAGGGAGCGTTCAATTCCTGGGTACGCCACAGCTTTCTGGAATCACTTCCCAACCGGGGGGTTGTTCAAGTAGCCTTGAACCTTTTGGAAGGAGCAGCCATCATCACCCGCGCTCAACAATTGCGTACCTATGGGGCTGCCGTTCCCACGCAGGCCTTCGACGTCACTCCGCGTCCTCTTGGCTGATTCCGGACGCCCTATCTTTTTTTGATGAGTCTGTATATGTCCAACCACCCACCCGTCGCCATCGTCGGCATGAGCGCTTTATTTCCGGACTCCGTCGGCCGCGGCGGGTTTTGGAAAAATATTGTCGACGGCCGTGATCTGATCACCGACGTGCCGCCAACCCACTGGTTGCTCGACGATTATTTCGACGATGATCCGGGCGAGGCCGACAAGACCTACTGCAAACGGGGTGGATTTTTGCCCGACGTCGACTTCGATCCTGTCTCGTTTGGGATTCCGCCCAAGGTCATTCCCTCCACCGACACCACCCAGCTTCTGGCCCTGGTGGTCGCCCGCCGCGTGCTCGACGACGCATTCGCCGAGCAATTCGACGATATGGACAAAGAAAAGATGAGCATCGTACTCGGCGTGACCGCCGGGCAGGAGTTGCTCATCCAGGCCGCGGCACGCCTGCAGCGCCCACAGTGGTTGGCAGCGCTTCGAGAACACGGTGTGGCAGAGGATCAGGCACAAAAGATCTGTGACCGGATCGCCGACAAATACACACCGTGGCAGGAGAATACCTTTCCCGGGCTATTGGGAAACGTGGTCGCCGGCCGAATCGCCAACCGATTCGATCTGGGTGGCACCAATTGCATCACCGACGCCGCCTGTGCCTCCTCTCTGTCAGCCCTGTCGATGGGATTGAACGAGCTGTATCTGGGTCACTCCGACGTGGTCATCACCGGCGGGGTGGACTGCTTCAATGATATCTTCATGTATATGTGTTTTTCGAAGACCCCGGCGCTATCGAAAACCGGAGATTGCCGGCCCTTCGCCGACGGCGCCGACGGAACCCTGATGGGCGAGGGATTGGGGATGTTCGCCCTCAAACGGCTGGAAGATGCGGAGGCCGATGGCGATCAGATCTACGCCGTCATTCGCGGTCTGGGAAGTTCATCGGACGGCCGCTCTTTGTCGGTCTACGCACCGCTTCCGGAGGGACAGGCAAAGGCCATCCACCGGGCCCATAAACGAGCCGGGATCGCCCCGGAGACGGTGGAGTTGGTTGAGGCCCATGGGACGGGAACCAAGGCCGGAGACGTCGCCGAGTTTGAGGGGCTTCGCCTGGCATTTAAGGATCATGACACAATTGACGAAAATGCCAGAAATGACAAAACCCGCGGATCTGAACCGTGGTGTGCCCTGGGCTCCATCAAGAGCCAGATCGGTCACACCAAGGCCGCCGCCGGTGCCGCCGGGTTGTTCAAAGTGGTCATGTCTCTGCACCACAAAACACTGGCTCCCACCATCAAGGTCGACCGCCCGAATCCCAAACTCCCCGTCGACGACAGCCCCTTTTACGTCAACACCGAAGCCCGTCCCTGGATTCGCGACAACAAGCATCCGCGCCGCGCCGGAATCAGCTCCTTTGGCTTTGGGGGCAGCAACTTCCACGTCCTCGTCGAGGAATATACCGGTGAGGCGAAGCGACCGGACAGAATGCGCACGTTGCCGGCAGAATTATTCACCTATGGTGCCGACAGCAGCCATGAACTTCGCAATCGACTCCGCGCCGTCATCGAGACGATGAACGATCGCCCCAAGCGGTGGGAGGACGAGCGCGAGCTAGTGTCCTATCTGGCCTGGCAATCACAAACTGAATTCGACGTGGATGCCGCCCATCGATTCACCGTCGTCGCAAGCGACCTCGACGACTTGCATACCCGGTTGAGCGCTGCCGCCGACCGTCTAAACGATGATTCCCCGGAGGAATTCGACCTGCCTGGTGCCGCATTCTATCGCCACTCCACCAAGAGCAGCGGCGAAGTGGCGATGCTTTTTCCCGGCCAGGGAAGCCAATACGTCGGAATGGGCGCCGGGTTGGCGATGAATTTCGACGTGGTCAGCGATGCCTGGGACGAAGCGGCGGGCCTGGGTCTCGCAATTGAGCGGCGGGTATTTCCCCCGCCGGCCTTCGACGATGAGACGCGACAAGAGCAGCGCGATGAACTGACCGCCACCGAGTGGGCCCAACCGGCCATCGGCGCCGACAGCGCCGCGAAGCTGGGTCTATTACAAACCCTTGGACTTCGCCCGGCCGCCGTAGCCGGTCATTCATTTGGTGAAATCACAGCCCTTTATGCCGCCGGTGTCTGGAATCGAGAGACCATGCTCGACGTGGCCCGAAAACGTGGTGAATTGATGGCCGATGCGGCGACATCGACCTCCGGTGCCATGACCGCCGTGCGCATCGATGCCGAATCGCTCTCCAAACTCCTCGACGATACAGACGCCGACGTGGTCATCGCCAACGACAACAGCCCCGACCAGGTCGTCATTTCGGGGGCCGTCGATGCCATCGAGAGCGCCGAAGAGTTGTTGGAGCGAGAACTCGTGACCGTTGCCCGGCTTCCCGTCGACACTGCATTTCACTCTCATATCGTGGCCGACGCCACCGAACCCTTCGCCGAGTTTTTATCGGGCATCGATATCTCGAAACCCGAAATTTCAGTCTACGCAAACGCTTCGGCTGCTCGCTATGAAGACTCCCCACAAACGGTGCGCTCCACGCTGACCGACCAGATCGAAAGCCCGGTGCGCTTCGTCGAAATGCTGGAGTCGATGTACGACGACGGCATTCGAACCTTCGTCGAGGTCGGGCCCCACGATACGCTGACCGGGCTCGCCAAACGCTGCTTCGCTGAGCGCGACGTTCACGCCATCTCCATCGACCGCCGCGGCGCCGATGATATCTCCTCCCTATTTGCGGGTCTCGCCGAAATGGCCGCCCTCGGTATGGAACTCGACTTCTCCGCGCTCTGGCAGGGCTACGCAACACCAGACGACCCGCGAAAAAAGGCAGAGCCGGCGTTTTGCGTTCCCCTCAACGGGGCCAATTACGACCGACCCTATCCCCCGCCTGGCGGCGCAAAAGACGTACCGCCCCCCAATCCGCCGGCGACTGAACCGGAACAACCCGAACATCGCGTCCAACTCAATGGATCGACACCCAACGGACAAATCATGAGTGATCACGACCACCCGACAAATGGTGCTACACCGACCTACACCAACGGCCGGGCTCCCGAGGAGCCGCAACGTCGTTCGACCGGCCCCACAACGCCACCGGTCTCTTCCGCCTCGCACGGCGATGCAACGGCGGGCGACCCAACGCCTCGTCGCTCACTGCCGCAGGACCCGGCGACGGCACAGGCATTCGCCGAATATCAGCGCTCGTTGGCCGAAAGCCACATGGCCTATCTGCGCATGATGGAGCAATCGGTGACTCGGGCCCAGATGGCTTATATGGAAGCCATGGAAAACTCGTTTCGGCAGTGGTGCGGTGAAGATGTGGATCGAAGTTCGCACCGAAGTGCGCCATCGGCGCCGGCACCGGCGCCGAGCTACGCACCACCGACCACGGCGCACCACCGACCGGTGACAGCTCCAACAACTCCGGTCGCTCCGTTCGCGTCGAGACCACCGCGCCAGCAAGGCCAAAACACCGGGCCGGCACAACCAGCCCACTCACACTCCAGACCGGCTGCACCGAGCTCCAATCGAGCGCCCCGGCCCCATTCTCAACCGACGGCTCCGATGCCAGATCCGATGCCGAACGGTGCTCCCACCAACACGGCTTCAACACCCGGTGGGCCAGCATCATACGAACCAACACCGAAGACCACAGCCCCCACAAGCGACGTATCCACCCCGGCGGCCTCCCAACATCGGGACCAGAAACAGGCGGAACCGGAATTGACCGACACCTTCATGGATGTCGTCGCCGACAAGACGGGCTACCCCGTCGACATGCTGGACTCTTCGATGGCCCTGGAGGCCGATCTGGGCATCGACTCCATCAAACGGGTGGAAATTCTCTCCGCCGTTCAAGAACAGATCCCGTCGCTTCCGGAGCTCGATCCGAACCGAATGGCGTCGCTTAAGACGGTGGGTGAGATCATCGGCTATCTGGAAAATAGCGATCCCGACGCCGCCCCAACGGGAGGTCGTCTGGGAAAGTGACGGTGTCGGCGGTGTCCGACACCACTCCATCGCGTCACGTCCCGGAGTTGGTGGCATCACCGCCGGCACAGCTCAATATGCTCACCGCCGCTCCGCTCGCCATCGTCGACGCTGGCCTGAAGGTGGCGATGGAGCTCGAAACAATTCTCGTCCGCCGTGGCTTTGATGCACAGCGGGTCGATGAAGCACCCGAAGATGCACGGCAGATCGTCGATCTCCGCGGTTTGAGCCCCGTCGACACCGTCGATGATGCGCTGACCATTCAGCAGAATAGCTTCCGGACCGCCCGCGCAACGACAGGCGATATCGAAACCTACGCCGTCATCTTCGATACGGGCGGCAGCTTCGGATTTGGAGAATCCCCCGGCCCTCGAGCCTGGCTCGGTGGATTGGCGGCTCTCGCCAAAACAGCCCGTCTCGAGTGGCCGGAAACGACCGTCAAAGCGATCGATATCGCCTCCCACGAGATGGACGCCAAATCGACGGCCCTTCGAATCGCCGACGAGCTCACCGGCGGCGGCCCCCAACTGGAAGTGGCTCTCGACGCCGACGGCAATCGCCGCACCGTTGAGACTCGCCGCATCGCCCTCAATGATAGCGTCGAGGCCGCCATTGGTGCCGATGACGTGATCGTGGCCTCCGGAGGTGCCCGCGGCGTCACCGCCAGATGTCTGATCGAATTGGCCGATCAATCCCAGCCGGCAATTGTGCTCCTCGGCAGAACACCGCTGGAGGACGAGCCACCAATCACCCGGAATGCCAGTAGCGACGCCGCCCTAAAGCGCGCGCTGATCCAATCCGCCCGAGACCGAGGCGAAGAGCCGAATCTCCGCGATATCGGCGATCGCGCTGCTGCCATTAAAAAATGTCGGCAAATCCGCGCCACCATCGAATCCATCGAGGCCACAGGCTCCACCGTTCGCTACCTGAGGGCCGACGTGCGCGACCGGGAGACCCTGGGCGAGGCCTTCGACCGAGTTCGCGAGGAGTTGGGCGCTCCCACGGTATTGCTCCACGCCGCCGGCGTTCTGGCTGACAAGCGCATCCGAGAAAAGTCGGACGAGCAGTTCGAATTCGTCTTCGACACCAAAGTCGACGGATTGCGCGCCCTTCTGGAGGTCAGTGCCGAAGATCCCCTTCGCCACCTCATCGTCTTTTCGTCGGTAGCCGCCCGAACCGGCAATGTCGGTCAAGTCGACTACGCCATGGCCAATGAAACGTTGAACAAGGTCGCCAGCGCCGAAGCACGGCGCCGGAACCTGCGGGCTCACGCGCTCAACTGGGGGCCCTGGGATGGCGGAATGGTCGACGAATCACTGCGAGCCCACTTCAAATCGCGAGGTGTCTCACTTATCGATCTCGACGGTGGAGCCCGCGCCTTCTGCCGAGAAATCAACGCATCTTCTCCCGGTGTCGAAGTCGTATTAGGCGACGGGCTCGTTGAAGCTACCGACGGGATTTGCGCATATATCGGTCACCACAAGATCTCCCACCCCGAGTTGATGGGACATGCCATCGACGGCACGGTCGTCGTTCCCGCAGCGCTGATCATCGAACTCTTTTTTCGTCTCCTTCACTCTGTCCATCCAGATCGAAGACTGCAGACTCTCCGAGATTTGCGCGTTCTCAAGGGCATTCAACTCCCCGATTTCGAAGATCCCATCCGGGCAGAGCGCCACAAAGCGCTGGTCACCTGCCAGGAGGATGATGAGTCGACCGTTCTGGAGTTGCGCGGCCTCGACGACACGCCACACTACCGGGCCACCACCACATCCGGTGCTTCCCCATCGACGACGAGTGCACTGAATACACCGGAGTCATTTGATGAATCGCGCTGGAACGCCGATCAACTCTACGAAGAAGTACTTTTTCACACCCATGAATTCGCCGCCATTGAATCGGTCCAAGGCATCGGTGACGAAGCGGCGTGCGCTACATCGAGCACCGTCAGACCAGCCATTGCCATCGATGCTGGCATTCAACTGGCCCTCGCTCAGGGGGTCGCCGCCGACGGACGCTCCAGCCTTCCCACCTCCATCGAATACTTCACCGAGTATGGACTCTTCGATGGCGCAGCTGTCGAGGGCCCACTGAAAATCGTTTTGGTGACCCGAAAGACCGATGCCTACAAATCGGTGAGTGACTTCGATATTCGAGACCACGACGGTCGCCTGCTGGCCTCGGCGCGAGGACTGCAGATGCACTTTCACGGCGACGAATTACACTGAACCAACCCTTTGCCATCGACCACTGATGACTCCTCCCATCGCCATCGTCTCCCGGTCCTGCCTCTTTCCGAAATCACTTTCTCCACAGACCCTGTGGAAAAACCTGTTGGAAAGTCGCGATCTCCTCACCCCACCGGACCCGGAGCGATGGCGCGTCGATCCCGCCAACGCCATGCAACAAGAGGGCTGGAACAATCCCGGCGGCTACGTATCGGGATTCGAAGATATCTTCGACCCCGAGGCCTTTGAAATCGACGCACAGCTCGTCGAATCTCTCGATCCCCTCTTTCAATGGGTATTGCACACCGCCTACACGGCGTATCACCTGATAAATGGCGCCGAACAAGGGGATCTGTCGGTTGTACTCGGCAATTTGTCGCTCCCCAGTCAGGGATTGGCGAAGTGGGCAGAGTCGGTCTGGACAGACAGTGCTCAGCCCCACAAATACAACCGATATATGAGCGGGCTCCCCGCCCATCTCGTACTCCGCGGCCTGGGCAGGACGGGCGACGCCTTTGCCATCGACGCCGCCTGTGCCTCGTCGCTTTATGCCATCAAGCTGGGCTGTGAAAAACTTCGGCGAAACCAGGCAGATCTGGTGCTCGCCGGCGCCGTAAACCGGGCAGATCCCCTATTTTTAAATATCGGCTTTCAAGCTCTGCAGGCACTGAGTCCGACCGGCAGAACCCGGCCCTTTCACCGCGACGCCGATGGTCTGGTGCCCGCCGAAGGTGCGGCCTTCGTGGGGCTTAAACGCCTCGACGATGCCCTGGACTGCGGCGACGATATTTTCGGCGTCATTCACGACGCCGGGCTCTCCAATGACGGACGCTCCGATGGCCTGCTGGTCCCCGCCGGCGAGGGACAAGTCCGCGCCCTGAAAGCGGCCTACGATCATATCGATATCTCCCCGGAAGACGTCTCCTATATCGAATGTCATGCCACCGGCACGCCCGTGGGAGACGGGCGGGAAATCAAGAGTCTCGAGAGCCTCTTCACACCGGATCGCCAGATCCCCCTTGGCTCCCACAAATCGAATATGGGCCACGCCATCACGGCAGCCGGGATGGGTGGATTATTGAAGGTTCTGGGGGCCATGGAGCACAAGACTCTTGCGCCGACCATTCATTGTGACGATCCCATCGACGAGCTTAAAGACTCCCCATTTCGCCTGGTCACAAAAGCCGAACCATGGGAGGCCGACCGCCGTATCGCTGCCAGCTCTGCTTTTGGATTTGGCGGCAACAACAGCCACCTCGTCGTCGAAGAGTGGCGAGGAGAACGCCGATTTTTCCCGTCTGCCGCCATCTCCAATGGGCAACCATCTCCTCCCGAAGTCGCCGTCGTAGGACTGGGCATTACAAGCGGTCTGTCCACCGATATCGCGGAGCTTCAAACAGTGCTGACCAGCACCGACGACGAAGTCCAGAACATGCCCCTGGACGAGATCGTATTTGGTCTCGAGGAAATGCGTTTTCCTCCCCGCGATCTGGCACAGAGTTTGGCTCAACAACTCGCCATATTGCGGGCCTGCTGTGATGCCGTCGAACAATGCGAACGCCAATCGTTGGACCGAGAGAAAACCGGTGTTTTCATCGGAATGCAGACCGATCCCAGTATCGTTCGCCACGGGCTTCGCGCCCGTTTGAGCGGTGACGACGAGGCTCAAAACAGGGTGGCCGAACCGCTGACGGCGGCCGCCGTCGTCGGCTCACTGCCCAATATCGTCACCAACCGAATCAACTCCCATTTCGACCTCGGCGGAACGTCTTTTTCGACCAGCGCCGAGGAACACTCCGGAGACGTCGCGTTACGAGAGGCCTTCGAGGCGATCCAACGAGGCGATCTGCACGCCGCCATCGTCGGCGCCGTGGAGATGACCACCGAAACTGCTCACCGCGCCGCCTCCACAAAAAGGGGAGCGCTCACCGACGCCGCCATCGCCCTCGTGGTGCAGAGAAAAGACCGGGCCATCGACGCCGGCCATACCATATTGGCCACCCTCGAAGATCCGGCGCGCCCCGTTGATCCCGATCCGTCGACCGGGGAAGCGATCTGCCTCGATCTACCGGACGCCCACAGCGCGACCGGCTTATTTCATATCGCCTCCGCCATCGCCGTTCCCAATTTTGCACTTCCCCGTGTCGGTCCCGCCCGCGGAATTCAGGACAAGATCACGATCCGCACCGAGGCGCTCGAGGCGCCATCGAGAGAGACGACGCTTCGCCCAAAGCGCCGTCCCATCGTACTCAATACGCCTCGTATTCACCGCATCACCGTCGACGGAAACGAGGCTCTTATCGCAGCCGCCGGCGACGAAGAATTGGAACAAAAAACTCGGCGGTTCGAGCACTTTTTGCGCACCGAAACTTCCCCCGGCGAGGGCATCTATCCCGTCGAAAAAGCGCTGGGCGGCGAGACGGCACAGGTATTTACCGGCGCCGCGGCGGCGTACCACGGAATGGGGCGCTCCCTTTGTCTGGCCTTTCCGGAGTTGGTCGACGATCTATCCCGTCGATTCGAGCAGCTAGACGTGGCGACACAATGGATGTTCGATCCCGACCACGGCGCCCATCCGACTCCGATGGACAAACTCTTTGCCTCCAGCGTGTTGAGCCAGTTGCACAGCGACTTTACGACGAAGATTTTGGATATCTCCTTTGACGCCGCCATCGGCTTTAGCAGTGGTGAAACCAATGCCCTCTTTGCCACCGAGGTCTGGCGCGACTTTGACGGACTCTTCGATGATTTTGTGGCCAACGGCGTATTTACCGAGCACCTGGGCGGTTCCTTCGATCACCTCCGCGATGCGTGGTCAGAGCATCTGGAGCCCGGAGAAACCCCGAGCTGGCAGAGCTGGCGGATCACCGGCTCCCGAGCGGCGGTGGAGGCGGCCATCGCCGATGAGCCGCTGGTTCATCTGCTGCTCATCAACGCCCCGGAGGACGTCACCATCGGCGGGCACGTCCCGGCCATGCACCGGGTTCTCGACGAACTTTCGGACCTCGGCAAGAGCCATCTGGACTACGATATCGCCGTGCATTGCCCGGAAGTGGAGGGATTTCGCCAGCGCTGGATAGACGTCCATACGCGCACGACCCATCCCACGGATATCCGGCTGTACAGCCATGCATTCGGCACTCATTACGAGCCCACCACGGAGACGGTCGCCGATGCCCTACTCGGACAGGCATTGAAGACCGTCGACTTTCCCGAGCTAATCCGCGGGGCCTGGGAAGACGGAGTCCGGGTCTTCGTTGAACACGGTCCTCGCACGACGCTGACCCCCTGGATTCGCAAGATTTTGGGCGACAAACCGCACCGTGTGGTCTCCCTGGATTCCGGCAGCGACGCCACGCTCCTCCCGATGGCCAATGCCATCGCCCAATTGAGCGCCTGGGGCGTCGACGTCGACATCGACGCCTTCAATGATCACATCGAGCGACACGCGCCGGAAAAGCGTCAAAAGACGGGCCGCACCATGAGTTTTCCGGCTCATATGCCGCCGGTGCAACTGCCCTGCCCTGACCAAGAACGCGCTGAGATCACCGTTTTACCCCCGGCTCCCCCACTGCCGAGGGTCACGGATCCCCAAATTCACCGCTCGCCTTCGCCACAGCCGGCACCGGTGATACAGAGCGCAACAGCGAACGCTCCCACCCGACAATCGGGCAGCGATCTTCCCGCCTATTTTGCTCTTCAGCGCCAGGCATTTGAGCGCTATCTGGACGTTGCTCAGACCAGAAGCGACGTTCACCGCGAATTCATCGACCGCTCCCGCAAGGCCTGGGAGTTGTTTCGAAGCGGTGAGCCCGCCCCAATTTTGAGACCTCCCGAAACCAAAAAGGAGCCCATCGCTCCACTCTTTGACCGCGATGATTTAAAGATTCACGCCTCCGGCGATATCTCGGAGATATTCGGTTCTCTTTTTGTGCGCCAACGCGAGTATCCGCGCCAGGTGCGAATGCCGGAGCCGCCGCTGTTGCTGGCGGATCGAGTCATGGACATCGACGCCGAACCCGGCGTGGTCGGTACGGGCACCATCTGGACCGAAACCGATATCACCTCCGATGCCTGGTATCTCTTCCACGGCCATATTCCTCCGGGGGTGATGATCGAGGCCGGCCAGGCCGATCTCTTTCTCATCTCCTGGATGGGCGCAGATTTCGAAAATGAAGGTGAGCGCATCTACCGACTGCTGGGCTGCGAGTTGACCTATCGCCGGGGGCTGCCGGCGGCCGGCGAGACCCTTGAATACGATATTCATATCGACGGTCACGCCACCCAGGGAGATGTTCGACTCTTCTTTTTCCACTACGACTGCCGCAGCGACGGCGACATCCGATTATCGGTCCGCAATGGCCAGGCCGGATTTTTTACGGATGAAGAATTGGCGAATTCGATGGGTATTTTGTGGGAGCCCGAAACGGCGGATTTTCGCGACGATGTCCGCCTCGACTCGCCCCAAGTTTTGGCCGATTGCATTCCGACGACCCTCGACGCCAACAAGATACGCAGCTTCGCCGCCGGAGACGTCGCGCAGTGTTTTCGCCGGGGATACGAGCGACTCCAGACCCATACCCGCACTCCCAATATCCACCCCGGAAAGATGTGTCTCGTCGGTGACGTCGAAACACTCGATATCGTTGGCGGGCCTCATGAGCGCGGCTATATGCGCACCTGCTACGAAATTTCCGAGGACGACTGGTTTTTCGACGGCCACTTCAAAAACGATCCCTGCATGCCCGGCACCTTGATGTTTGAGGGCGGTATGCAGGTGATGTGCATCTATATGATCGCCTGTGGCTTTACACTACATCGCGACGGATGGCGCTTTGAACCGGTCCCCGACGTGGCATTCGACCTGCGCTGCCGGGGACAGGCCATCCCCTCGAATGAGCATCTGGTCTACGAGATCTACGTCGAGGAGATCATAAGTGGGCCCCGACCCCGACTCGTCGCCGATATTTTGGCCACCGTCGATGGACTCAAGGCATTTCACTGCCGGGGAATGCAGATGCAGCTCGTTCCCGACACCCCGCTGAGCGAGGAATTGATCGTCGACGGCCTGCCGGCCCGTGATCCGCGCGCGCTGCGCCACCATGAACTCATCCATGATGGACTCGCCATCCGAGCCACCTAGCTTGGTCCCGCCAGCCTCTGTCTGGGTAAAACCTATGCCCGTTTTGACGGTGAACAGCGCATGCCCAGGCTTCCCGGAGAGCCCTTTCAATTTATGAGTCGCGTCGTCTCCGCCGACGGTCAAACCGGCGATCCCGGCCCCCATCCAGAGGCGGTCGTCGAATACGACATTCCCAGCTCAGGATGGTATTTCGAGGACGGAGGTGAGCCGACGATGCCCTACGCCGTCATGATGGAGGCCGCCTTACAACCCTGTGGATGGCTGTCGCTGTACTCCGGAGCAGTGCTCGAGACAACCGACGAGCTCTATTATCGAAACCTCGACGGAAAGGCCATATTTCACCGCGAAATCACCCCCGATGACTCCACGATGACCACTCGCACCCGGCTAACCCGAAACTCCCGTTCGGGTTCGATGACCATCCAATCGTTTGCGGTGGAGTGCACCATCGACGGTCAACCGCTCTACGACCTGGAGACCACATTCGGTTTTTTCCCGGAAGATGCGCTCCAGAACCAGGTTGGACTCCCCGTCGAAGACGGCGAGCGAGAAATGCTCGATGCCGAATCCAATATTTCGATCGCTGTTGACACTTCGCCGGACCCCAATCATCCCGAGCTATGGCCCTCAGAAACTCTGTGCATGATCGATGAAATCACCGGTCACTGGAGCGACGATGATCGCATCCGCTGGCGCGCTGAGAAGAGTGTCGATCCCGGAGAGTGGTTTTTCAAAGCCCATTTTTTCCAAGATCCGGTCATGCCGGGCTCATTGGGCGTCGAATCCATGCT
>SKPJ01000330.1 GCA_007119595.1 Myxococcales bacterium | reverse complement strand
TACGTTGGCCAATGGATTTACCTACGTGGAGTATTATCTGTCTCGCGGCATGGATATCGACGATTTTGCCCCCAATTTATCCTATTTCTTCTCCAATGGAATGGATCCGGAATACACCGTCTTGGGACGGGTGGCGCGGCGCATCTGGGCGGTGGCGATGCGAGAGAAATACGGGGCCAACCGACGTTCGCAGCGGCTCAAATATCATATTCAGACCTCCGGGCGTTCACTGCACGCTCAGGAGATCCAATTCAACGATATTCGAACCACCCTGCAGGCACTTCTAGCCATCTTCGACAATTGCAATAGCCTTCATACCAACGCCTTCGACGAGGCCATCACCACGCCCACCGAGCAAAGTGTGCGCCGGGCGATGGCCATTCAACTCATCATCAATCGGGAATTCGGACTCGCCAAAAACGAGAACCCCACGCAGGGGGCGTATATCATCGACGAACTCACGGACCTGGTGGAGGAGGCGGTGTTGTGTGAATTCGAGAATTTGAGCCGGCGCGGCGGGGTGTTGGGGGCGATGGAAAACCAATATCAGCGAGGCAAGATTCAGGAAGAGTCGATGCTCTACGAGCGCAAAAAACACTCCGGAGAGCGGCCGATTATCGGCGTCAATACCTTTTTGGCCCCCGAAGCCGAGCAGGCAGAGACTCCCGAAAAGCTGGAGTTGATTCGCTCCACGGAGGCCGAAAAACAGACCCAGATCGACAACCTGGAGGCCTTCCAATCAGCACACGCCGACGAGAGCGAAGCGGCGCTAAAAGAGCTGCGGGAAGTGGCGCTGTCGGGCGGTAATATTTTCGCCGAATTGCTCAACACCGTGCGCTACGCCAGTCTGGGACAGATCTCACAGACCCTCTACGAGGTCGGCGGCGAGTATCGACGGGCCATGTAGGCGCGATGCCCCTCCACTTTTTGCACCAACGCGAGGACTGATCGTCAATGGTGGTTTTGTCGGTCGAAGAGATTGCGAAATCCTACGGGGATAGACTTTTATTCGAAGACGTCACCTTTGCTCTGTCGCGAGACGACCGGGTGGGGCTTATCGGAGTCAATGGCTCCGGAAAGTCGACGTTGCTGCGTGTTCTGATCGGTGATCAACTTCCCGATGACGGGCGAATCGCCCGCAGCAATGACGCCCGCATCGAATATCTGGCGCAGGAGCCCGAGTTGGATCCTGCCAAGACCGCCCTGGAGGTCGTCCTCACGGGCGGCCCCAAGGCCTTCGAGGTGGTCCGACAATATGAAGAGGCGTGTCAAAGACTTGCCGAATCGCCGCAGGACGAAACGGCCATCGACGAGATGACCGAACTCTCGGAGAAGATGGACCGCGTCGACGGCTGGAATGTAGAGACCGAAGCAAAATCCATTTTGAGCCGACTCGGCATGGACGATCCGAACAAACCGGTGTCCACGATGAGTGGCGGCCAGCGAAAGCGGGTGGCCCTCGCCCGGGCTCTGGTGCGGCCGTCGGATCTGCTCATCCTCGACGAGCCGACAAATCATCTCGATGTCGATGTCGTCTCCTGGCTCGAGGGCTATCTCGCCCATCGAACCTCCGGTTTGTTGCTCATCACGCATGACCGATATTTTTTGGACCGCGTCACGAATGTCATATTGGAGCTCGCAGACCGGACCATCTATCGCCATCGGGGAAATTATTCCGATTTCATTCAGGCTCGCCAAAAGCGTCACGAAGAGCTGCGGAAAAAAGAAAAAAAGCGGGCAAAACTTGCGAAAAAGGAATTGGAGTGGCTCCGGCGCGGTCCGAAAGCCCGAGGTACGAAGGCCAAGGCCCGCAAACAGCGCGCCAAAAAGTTACTGAATACCCGCTATGAGGTGGAAGACGAATCGGTGGAGATCGACACCGTGGAAAGGCGGCTCGGAAAGAAGGTCATTGTCGCCGAAGATATCGAAAAGAGCCGGAAAAACCAGATATTGATCGATGGATTCACCTACCGGGTCGACCGCCGGGATCGGCTGGGCATTGTGGGTCCCAACGGAGTCGGAAAGTCGACGCTATTGGACATCATCGCCGGACGGCTGATGCCGGATGCGGGCACTGTCGAGCGCGGCCAGACCGTGGCCATCGGTTATTACGACCAACAGACCGAGGACCTCGACCCCACGGTCCGGGTCCACGACTACGTAACGGAAGTTGCCAATCGCGTGCCCACCTCCGATGGGTGGATGACGGCCTCGCAGATGCTGGAGCTTTTTTTATTCGACAAGCAAAAGCAGTGGACCGTCATCGAAAAACTCTCCGGCGGTGAGCGCCGCAGGCTCTATTTGTTGCGCATCTTGATGAGCCAGCCGAACGTCTTGCTTCTCGATGAGCCCACCAACGACCTCGACGTGGATACCCTGACGGTCCTCGAGGACTACCTCGACGATTTCCAGGGAGCGGTCATCGCCGTCAGTCACGATCGCTACTTTTTGGACCGAACCGTGGAGCATCTACTCGCCTTTCGTGGCGACGGTGAAATCGAGGAGATTCCCGGCAATTACTCCTATTATGCAGAGCGACTCGAAAGGGAGCGACGTCTACGAGCTAAAGAAGAGGCCGAACAGCGCGCCCGGGAAAGAGAAATGGAGGGCGCGCAAAAGACATCCCGCGACGATGAACCGCGCACCTTGTCGTACCGAGAACGGCGAGAATTAGAGAATCTCGAAGGGCAAATCGAAGAACTCGAAGCGAGGCTCGCTCAGATCGACGAGGAGATGGTGGAGCAGGCCGCGAACTACGAAGCCGTCGCGGAGTTGGACGACGAAAAGACCACACTTAATGCAGAGCTTGAAGAATCCATCGAGCGTTGGATGGAGTTGTCGGAGATCGCCGATGGTGCTTTATAAGCTGCTTATTTCCCCATTCCCTTGAGTTGCTGGGCTCGAAGGCAGGTGGCCACCGTGAGATTGACGATGGAATTGACCGAACAGGCCATCTGCAACACGTTGACCGGCCTTCTCATGCCGAGCAAGACGGGACCGATGACTTCGGCACTGCTGAATTGATGAAGCAATTTATAGCCGATATTTCCGGAATTCAGATCGGGGAAGATAAAAACGTTGGCATTGCCCTCGAGGGTGGAAAACTCGAACTCCTCGCGGCGTAATTCGGCGTCGGCGGCGAATTCGACCTGCATCTCGCCGTCGACGTCGAGGTCGGGGCGGCGCTTTTTGACCAATCCCGTGGCCCGAGCAACACGTCGGGCCGATGAGCGGCGATTGGTTCCAAAATTCGAATAGCTCAACATCGCTATATGGGGCTCGATATCGAATAGGCGAGCCACCTCGGCGGTGGCGATGGCCGTCTCGGCGAGCGTCGAGGCATCGGGTTCGATATTGACCGTGGTATCAGCGAAAAATAGTGGGCCCCGGCGGGTGACCACAAGATGCATTCCCGCCGCACGGGTGACACCTTCGTGAACACCGATGATTTGAAGCGCCGGCAAGAGTGTCTCGCTATATGGTTTGGTGACCCCGGAGACCACTCCGTCGACCAGCCCCTGATCGACCATCATCATTCCGTAGGCCTCTCGGTGCCGCATATGGCCGTGGGCGTCGACGCGAGTCACTCCCTTTCGCTGACGCATTCGATAATAGATATCGACCAATTCGGGAAAGTGTGGATCGTCGAGATGATTCAATAACTCCATCCCATTGAGGGAGATGTCGAGCTTCTCCGCTCGCTGCTCGATGGCATCGATGGGGCCGAGTAATACGGGGGTGGCGATCTGTTCATCGACCAGAATCTGGGCCGCTTTGAGGATCTTGTCCTCCGTTCCCTCCGGAAAGACGATCCGCTGCCGGTCCTGTTTGGCCACATTGATAAGACGTCGGATAAGCCCCTTGGACATCCCCTGCAAACGCTCCAACCGTTCGCGGTAGGCATCGAGGTCCAGGCTCTGGTCGGCGACACCGGCGTCGATGGCGGCTTTGGCCACCGCCGGAGCGACCCGCAAGAGCACTCGAGGATCGAAGGGTTTGGGGATGATATAATCGGGACCAAAACTAATATGGGTCTTGTTGTAGGCTTCGGCGACGACCTCCGGCACCTCCTCCCGAGCCAGAGAGGCGAGGGCCTCGCAGGCGGCGCGCTTCATGGTCTCCGTGATCTGTCGTGCCCCGACGTCGAGTGCTCCCCGAAAGATAAACGGAAAGCCGAGTACATTATTGACCTGATTGGGATAATCGCTTCGCCCGGTGGCCATGATGGCGTCGTCACGGGTCTCCATGACCTCTGGATAGGAGATCTCGGGATCGGGATTGGCGAGGGCGAAGATGATGGGGCGATCCGCCATCGATTCCACCATCTGCGGGGAGACGATTCCCCCGGCGGCGAGGCCGACGAAGACGTCGGCTCCCACCATGGCGTCCTCCAGTGTCCGGCGCTCCGTCTTGCGCGCGAAGTACTCCATATAGCGATTCATATCGGTGGTCCGGCCCTGATAGACCACCCCGTGGATGTCGGCGAGCATGATATGTTCGCGCAATACGCCCAGCGTCTCGTAGAGCCGGGCGCAGGCGATGGCGCCTGCGCCGGCACCGGCGAAGACCACCTGGACTTCCTCGATGGCCTTGTCCTGCAGCTTGAGCCCGTTGATGAGCGCAGCGCCGGTGATGATCGCCGTGCCGTGCTGGTCGTCGTGGAAAACCGGGATATTCATGTCCTCCCGCAGGCGTTCCTCGATTTCAAAGCAATGGGGGGCGGCGATATCCTCCAGGTTGATGCCCCCGAAGGTGGGCTCGAAGGCCCGCACACAGCGCACAAATTCATCGGGGTCCACCACATCGAGTTCGATATCGAAGGCGTCGAGGTCGGCCAGCGATTTAAAGAGCACCGATTTACCCTCCATCACCGGTTTTGCGGCCAGCGGTCCCGTATTGCCAAGGCCCAGTGTGGCCGTGCCGTTGGAGACGATACCCACCAGGTTTTGACGATTGGTAAACCGGCTCGCCGCCCGCGGTTGTTCGGCGATGATACGACAGGGTTCGGCGACGCCCGGTGAATAGGCCAGCGACAGATCGCGCTGGCTCGCCAAAGGCTTGGTGGGGACGACCTCCAATTTCCCTGGCTTGGGATATTCGTGGTAGTCGAGGGCAGCTTTGCGGCGAGCGGACTTCTTGTCTTCGGAGCTCATCAAACAGCCATGGCAGTAGAGCGAGACAACGGCGAATGCTCAGGGATCGGTCTTTAATTCTTCGATTTTGGCCAGGATTTCGCGACGCCCCTGGTTGACCTCGTGGCGGGGAAGCCCCCGTTTTTGCAACACCCGGGTGTCCCGGCTGGCGAGGTCGTCGTAAAAGGCAAGCCCTCGCTGCAGCAGGGCGTGGGGACGGTCACGTAACTCCAGGGCGTGAAAGAGCATGTCCTCGGCGCGATCAAAGAGCTCGAATTCGACGTAATAGTCGAAGAGGAGCTCGTAACTTTCGCCGACTTCGTCGGGACGAAAGGCCACGGTGGCCACGTCGCGTGTCATCAATTGATGCAGGTGGTTGGCCGCGTATCGATCTTCGTCTTCGAACTCAAAGGACAGGGTCTCCCGAAATGCCTGGCATGAAAGCCGGGCACTCTGGGCCGCAAAATCCAATTCATCCATTTCGTACAGTAATTGAGCGCGGACGAAAAGAATACGTCCCACGTGAGCTTTGACCCGGTAATCGAGAGGTTCGATATCGGTGGCGTTGACCAACGGGAGCAGTTCCGGCTTGGTATGCAATACGTCGGCGAGGACGCGCTCGATGATGGCCAGTGCGATGGAGTGATCTTCGTATTCGTGATCCTCGCCGGGCACGCTTTCATAGGCCGACGAGAGATCGTTGAGCGCTTTTTCCAGGTGTCGATTCTGGATGATCATAAGGACTTCGACGACGCTGCGGTACGGGTTCGCTGGGACCGTACCAGAGGATAGCGACGGCGGGCAATCACAGGGGGGGGCGGGCTGTGACCCAGTCCTGTGAGCCATCCCTGTGATTTTGGTTTCTCAACCGGAATCCCTTGTTTTGGTACTCGCTTGTCAGGCGTCGAGATCGGAGTAGCCCACCAATTGGTCGGCGATCTCCTCGGCATTGAGCTCCTCATCTTGGAGGATCTCGACGGCATCGAAGTCAGAGACCGCCAATTCCAGACTCTCCACCATCTGCCGAAGTTCGTCGCGCTCCACTTCACCTCGGTCCAGTTCCTCGATCATCAAAATCAAATCATCACGGCTGATCTGTCGGGCCATTGGGTTGCCTTTTTGAAGATGGAATGCCCATTTGCCGAGCACCACCAGTGGTGGTCGGTGTCGGGAGATGAAAGAGGTAATCACCTGCCGGCACCGTTCAACTCCACCTCCACGCCCTGGTTCATGCAGTCCAGATAGGCATCAAAATCGTAGTGGACCGTGCGACGGCCGCCTTCTTCCTGGGGCACATCGTACTCCAGGTGCCCCGTAAAGCACGATCGGTGATGGTTTCCGACCGCATCATCACAGACCGATTCATCGAAGCGGGCGTCGCAGCGCATATAAAAGCGCTCCAGATATTCGTGAGCTACTTCGGGATTGTACTCCGGGGTCACGAAGAGATTGACCCACGACCAGGAAGCGACACCGATTAAGATGGCGACGATGATGAATAAGACGGCGAATTTGGATCGATCCATGAGATTGGCGTCTCTCGAGGGGAGTAGCTAGGGCGGGTCCGACCGAACTTCTGGCGCCGATAAGGTGTGCCACGACAAGCCTTTGAAATAAAGCGCCAGAGCTGGCAAAATGAAGTAGTTCCTACAGAGTTGGTGTAGCGAGCTTCGTCGTCGGGTGTCGGAGCCGTCAGGTTGGGATTGCCCGTGCACGGGGAGCTTGCAGTTTTCTCGTTGTGGGAAGAGGGCGGCGACTTGAGCGTCGTCCGCATCTTCGCGTCGTCATCATTGTGACGTGTGGTCGCGTCGAAGGATGGAAGAGCTTCCGAGGCATGGTGTCCGGGAGAGGAGAGGTGATGTTTGCCCGATTTTTACGGGGCGATTGGCTCATACGGCGGAGCCGATCGGGGAAGTTTAGACACGTAGGAGTAAGGAATGTCGGATAAAGTAGTGGGTACAGTGAAGTGGTTCAACGCCGACAAGGGGTATGGGTTTATTACTCAACCTGAAGGCGATGATGTCTTTTGTCACTATAGCGCCATCGAGATGCAGGGGTTCAAGACGCTTCGCGAGGCGCAGGAAGTGGAATTCGAAATCGAAGAAAGCCCCAAAGGGCTACAGGCGGTCAACGTCATCCCCCTGGAGTAGTTTACACCGGCATTACTTCGAAACGGGGAGTTTTGGCTCTGCCAAGTTCTTCGGTTTCCATCGTAATACTGGTGTGGTGGCGCTCGTACAGGGAGCCCGGAGCACATCGTACGGAGTCTGAGTGGTGATGCGGTGTAGGCCCGTCGCGGAGACGCGGCGGGCTTTTTCGTTTCGACTAACAGCATGTTGCGCATCGCCTCGACACCTCGAGCTCTGCTCCCCCGGCGGGTGAGCAGGTCACGAGCTTCGATGAAGCGCCGGAGTTTGCCGTTGGTGAACTCAACCGACTACCGGTGATCACACACTGGGGGAATGGCCCGTTGCCAGATCGATTGTGTTGTGGATATGTGGGATCTGAAACGATCGACGCAGCGATCGGTGCCGATGGACTGCATGGAAACGCACGGATTGAGTGAGGAAAGCCTGATGAAGAGAATATTCGCAGGGTGGATCGCCGTGACCATAGGGGCGCCTATGTGGCTCAGTTGTGCCACATTGACCTCCGATGGCGGTGGTGGGGAGAGCGACGGCGTCATCGAGAAATACGTGGTCGTCGAGGGGGGCATTGGAGGGCCGGCGACGCGCGGCGATTGGGAGGCGGCCTTGGAGTCTCCCCACGTTCGGTGTGGGCTCGACGACGTAGCACACGATGATATCGGTGAGAGCAGCAGCGAGCGGGTTCCCGACGATGGCTGGGGGCAGTTGCAGTCCGGTCCGAAAGAGCGCTGCGGTGATGATTATGAAACCCTTTTATTTCGGCTCACCAATTGTGAGCGCCGTGCACGAGACATTCCACCACTGAGCTGTGATTTGCGCACGGTCTGGGCCAGTCGAGAGCATAGCAGAGATATGCGCGATCGAGGTTATTTCAGTCATCGAACACCGGAGGGGCTAGGTCCCGGAGAGCGCCTCGAACAAAGGGGTGTGGAATGGGCGACGTCGGCCGAAAATATCGCGCTGGCCCCGACGATGGCCTTTGCCCATCAGGGATGGATGGAGTCCGATGGACATCGCGCCAACATCCTTCGCCACGAGGTAACTCATGCCGGGTACGGTGTCATCGAAACCGATCAGGGATATATGATGACCGCGCTTTTTATCGCCGGGTTTTAAACACAGAGTGTATTGTGGGACAGGGCAAAAAGAAGCCGGGCCACCATGGACCCGGCCAACGCTTCAACCCCGGAGCGGTCGCCCGGGCATTGTAAGCATGCTCGACTGACGAGTTCAGTCGATGGGAATGACATTGACGGCCTGCAGGCCTTTAGGACCTTCTTCTACTTCAAACTCCACGCGCTGATCTTCCTGCAGGGTTTTGTATCCCGGCATCTGAATGGCGCTGAAGTGGCAGAAAACGTCCTCTCCATCGGGTTGACTGATAAAGCCATATCCCTTTTGTTCACTAAACCATTTGACGGAACCAACAAATCGCTCAGACATAGTGCTCTTTCTCCTCAAAACACAGCGGCGCATATTTCCACTGTCCAGCGCGCATCCTCTGGCCGCGCGTGCCCGATCTTCGGGCGGTGTGGTGGTAAACGAACGACGAAGTTCCGGGACCGTGGCATGATTCAGCAGACGGACCCTCCAGAGGTGGGACGCCGCCGACAGATGCACTTTGCAGGCGGGTCCGGGAACCCCACATCACGGAAATTATCCCAAGATATAGGCGAAATGCAAGGTCATGAGCCCTCCGGTAACGTCGTTGTGTAAGCGTAGAAGAGATGTGGAGCAGTGGAATTTGTGCGGACCCTTGCGCCCCTCTACTATTGCTCCAACTCAATCCCGCACGGCGGTCGGTGAGAAGCAGGGGCAATACGCCTCCGACGGCGAACCAACGTGCGCGCAGTAGAATTCACCACCTGGAGTTAGCAGTGAAGATTTGGCCTGGAATGTTGTGGATATTCGTCGGCGCCCTGGCGACGGTATCGGGCTGCGTAGAAGACCCGAGTGTGGCGACACCGAATAGTGATCGCGGTCATCTTTTCGTCGATCTGGAGGCGCCCCTCGCCGTGGACTGGGAGTCCGAGATCGTGGTGCTGGGACCTGCCACGGGAGGGCAATATTGCAGTGATGAGCATGGTTGCTACAGCGATCACCTTCCGGTACAGATGGATGACATCGTCTCCTCCGATCCCTCTGTCATCGAGGTGACCGGATTTCATACCGAGTCCTTTGGGGAGGTGGAGACGATACGCGTTCAACTCCGTGCTGTGGGCGCCGGTGAGGCCCGACTGGAGTTTTTATTCGATATCGATGGGTATGAACCGGAGCCGCCACCGGAGGACAGCAGTCCGCCCGAAGCGGCACCGCAGGGGCTGGAAGTCGAAGCGAATGCGGAAGAGGGGGCAGACGATGAGCAAAACCGGGACGAGCAAAACCAGCAGGAAGGGGAAACTCTAGCGGAGGAGGAAATCGATGAAGCAGAATCGCAGCAAGCCGGACTTCTGAGAGACTCCTTTGGGATCGAGGCGCGTGACGTGGCCTCGGTGAGGTTGTCACGCATACTCGACGATGTGGACGCGAGCGGACCGTATGGACAGTGTCCGCTAAGTGGTCCCGGCACCTATCTGATCGACCACCTCGAGGATTACGCCGTGCAACTGAAGCTCGAAAAGGTCGACAGTCGAGGCGAATTACTGCGCGGATCGGGAGAATTTCCCTTCGAGATCGAGCCCGAAGACGCCGTTGAGGTGGAGATGGTGGACGAGGCCCGCCACCTGGTGTCGCTACGTCCTCAGTCCCATGGTGCGGTCAAATTTACTCCCAAACGCAACGGGGTGCCCTTTGAGGCTTATTTTACAGGGCTCGGAGACGTAACGACCATGGATGTGGCAATGTATCTGCTCAATGAGCACGGAACCCGCGCAGGGGAGGTCACGGCGATGGTGGTCAATTATCTATACGAGCTGAACGCTGGTCCCCAGCTTCCCCATGACGCACCCCTGTGCGGAGGGGGAATGGATTGGACGGTGCAGTCACTGACGCCGGCGGTCTGCGATGTGGTGGGGGTTGTCCAGGACAGTGGAAATCCAGCACTGCTCAGTGAGCATGGCGGAGAGTGCCTGCTGCGCATTACCCTGGAGGGGGCCACCGGTGGCCAGGGGTTGGTCGAGGATTATCGATTCCCGGTACATTACGACTGGTAGAGCGCTAAAATAGGAACTCCCGGCGATTTTATTCGCCGGGAGCCGTGCATAACCTCAAGAGCCTATTTACTTTTTTGAGCCGTTATTTGAACGAAAAGTTGAGGTTTTCGTGCAGCGGAGTGTGATCGGTGGAGAACCACTCCCCGGAATCCTCTTCGCCGAGCAGATGATAGCGAAGATATTCATGTGAGTAGGTGTTGATGAGGGGATGGATGACCTCTGGCTCCATAAATTCCTCGCCGCACCCGTCGTCGGCAACCTGACCGACGAAATCTCCCACCAGGTCGCACATATTGGAAAAGGTGAAGTGTCCGGTGGCCTCGGCATCGATGCGCACATCGTGCTCACCGGCCAATCCCTCCCACAGGGGATCGCCTTCCTCGTGATTGGGAAGCGTAATATCTCCGGCGGCGGTCCACATGAATACGGGAATATCGATCTCGTCGAGACCGTCGGCCATCACAGCCGCACCGCCCGGTGTCTGGGGGATGGCGGCTTGAATCCGGGGATCCAAAAATCCGTCGCGAAATACCTCCATATGTTGGTCGGAGAAGATCTGGCAGAATGCGTCATCGATCTCGCCGGAATCGCAGCCCGCCACCAGCTCGTCGACCGGAAATGTCGCGCCGGCAATGGCCAGGGTGGTATATCCACCGAAGCTGTGACCGGAGACGGCAATTTTGTCCGAGAAATAGCCCGACAGCGGATCATCGTCCGGAAATTGGAGGACGTAATCGAGGGCCTGGGTCAAATCCTGGGGACGGTACACGGCGCTCTCCAGATTGATGCCTCCGCCTTCCATATCCAAAAAGGTATTGCCCGTATGGTCGGGAGAGATGACGATCCATCCGTGGCTTGCGAAGTACTCCGTAAAAAAGAAGCTCTGCGTGCTGATGCCACCGTTTCCATGTGAAAAGATCAGCACCGGAGCGGGATCCCGAAGGGCCGGCTCGGCATCTTGCCATACCCCGGGCTGGTGAAACCAGTCGGCGTAGCGTGCGTGATCGCCGTCATCCTCGAAGGTGGGATACCAGATGGAGAGGCCGACCTCGCGCGTTTCATCTTCTGCTCTCGGGGTATAATCGAATCCCTCGTAGCGATAGGCGACCTCGAAGGGGCCGGCTTCCTGAGTATTCCACGGCTCGGGGGGAAGATCGGCCCACGGACCTTCTTCCTCTTCTTCGGGGGGATCGTCGGAGTTTTCGTCATCCCCGTCATCATCGTCTACGGATTCGTCGTCCTCCTCATCATCGTCGTCGGCGTCCTCACTGTTATTAGCCCCACCGTTATTGCCGTCGGGATCATCGTCATCATCCTGATTGGCATCTTCTTGCTGGGCGTTATTGTCGCCCAGATCATGATTTTGTTCCGCATCGGCGTCCTCATCGCCACAGCCGGCGAGAAGAAAAAAGACGCTGAATACAGCGACAATCCAAAGGGTCGAGGTGCGCATCATTGGGCATCCTTTTGAAGCAATTCATCCACCAGATCGACGTAGGCCTGCATGGCCTCGTCGCTGTTCATTCCACTGTGTTCATCCCAGGCGTCGTATTTGGCGCGTGCCTTCATTTTCAAACGAGACGGGCGCTTGCCCGACACGTCGCCCTCGGTGGCCTGTTTGTAGAGCGCGTACAACTTGAGCAATTCATCATTTCCCGGCCGACTGGAGAGATCTTGGACGTTATCGGCGGCGGTTTCGAACTCTTCTTGGAGACTCATCGAGATTCCATTTGGCAAGAGAATAGAAAAAATCCAGATTCATTGCGACTTTCTATTTACTGGCGCCCGCCACCGACGTCGAGAATTTTCAGCAGTGTTGGATGACGAGCGCTCTGCCGGTCCCCGCCAAAATCTTCGAGCCAGGTTGGTGTCGAAGTATTAGCGGTTGGACAGGCCCCTACATTAGGGTACCAGAGCAGTCGCCGACAAGACCAACACCGGGAGACGACGATGGTGAAACAAACAAGCAATCTGCGGATTGCTCGACGCAACCGAGGGTTGACCCGTGTGGTGGGGCATCTTCGCACCATTGGACCGGCGGTAACTCAGAAATTGATTCCCCAGCGATGCCCTCCGGCGAAATCTTGGCGAAAGCGAATCCCAAACGAGCGCGGTGAGGCGATCATCCATTCCGGATTATTCGCTGACGTACCAGATAGTCGCAAATTGGTGATCCTATTGCACGGAATGGGGGGGACCGTCGATCGGGGCTATTGTGTGGAGGCTGCCGTTGCGGCCCGTCGAGTCAATTTGCCATGCCTTCGGTTGGCGCTTCGGGGAGCCGATGGGCTGGGGCGGGATATGCACCATGCCGGATTTACCGACGATCTCCAGTCGATCCTGGAGCTTCGGGAGTTTGATCGCTTCGAAAAGGTAGCGCTGGTGGGATATTCATTGGGCGGCCACGTATCGCTGTCGGCAGCCGTGGAAGAGATCGACGAGCGTCTGATGGCGGTCGCCGCCCTGTGCCCACCGCTGGATCTGAGGGCCTGTCAGGAGGCCATCGATGCTCCACGAGCCTGGCTGTATCGGCAATATCTATTGCGAGCGCTCAAGCAGACGTATCCGGCGATTGCTCGCGGGGGACAGGTGATGGTCCCGCCGACGAGAATCGATGAGGTGAGCACTCTGCGAGAGTGGGATGCACTGACCGTAGTGCCTCGTTTTGGATTCGACGATGTCGATCACTACTATGCGACACAGTCCGTGGGACCGAAGTTGGCCACCATGGAGACTGCGGCACTCGTGGTGTCCAGTCCCGCCGATCCGATGATTCCCGCCGATTCACTTCGGGGCGCACTGGGCAGAGCGTCGCAGAGTGTTGCCGTGCGATGGGTGCGCGACGGGGGACATGTCTTTTTTCCGCCCAGAGTCGATTTGGGATTTGGAGAGCGTCTGGGCGTTGAAAACCAAGTCATGGCCTGGGTGGCCGACCAACTTCGATGATGACTTCACGTAATCGATGGAGGGAGTCCAATGGGAATCAGCGCTTGGGTACGGAGCGCAGAAAATTGGAGTTATTTTTGGAGTCCTTGAGTCGCTTGAGCAACCAACTCATGCCCTCGGTGGGAGATTGGTTCATCAGATATCGGCGAAGGTTGGGGACGTAGCGCCGTTCGTGTTCGTCGAGCATCATCTCCTCACGCCGGGTGCCGCTGCTGGGGATATCGACGGCCGGAAATAAACGCCTCTGGGCGAGGTCACGATCGAGAACGAGCTCCATATTGCCCGTGCCCTTAAACTCCTGAAAGATCACTTCGTCCATCCGACTGCCCGTCTCAATAAGGGCTGTGCCGAGGATGGTGAGACTCCCCTTTTCCTCGAGATTTCGCGCCGATCCAAAAAGCTGGCGCGGCATGTGGAGAGCGCCGGCGGTGAGACCACCGGAGAGCGTTTTTCCACCGTTGTTGCCATGAGTGGTATTGTAGGCTCTGGCCAAACGGGTGATGGAGTCGAGCAAAATGAGTACATCCTGCCCCTTGAGCATCCGTTTGATGGCCTTGGTAAAGACCTGTTCGGCGAGATTGGTGTGATTCGACGGTCGGCGGTCGGCCGTCGATGCATAGACCTTAAATGGCATGGAGCGTTTGAAATCCGTGGCCTCCTCCGGACGTTCATCGATGAGAAGGGCCATCTGGTAGATGTCGGGATCGTTTTTATGGACCGCATTGCCAATGGCCTTGAGGATGGTCGTCTTTCCGGCCTTTGGGGGGCTGGTGATCAGACAGCGCTGTCCCCGGGAGATCGGTGTGACGATGTCCATAATCCGACCAATATACTCATGGCGGTCTGTCTCTAACCGAATGCGCTGGTCCGGCTGGATGGGAGTGAAATCGGACAGCCTTGCCGTCAGATCGGAGAGTTTGTTACTGCCTTTTTTACGCCGTCGTTTGTTTCGACCGCGCCTTCCGCGGCTGCGTTTTCTACTCATGATATTTTGTTTTGTTTTTTGGGTTGTAGACTGAGAAATAATCGACCATTTATCAGCCCCTTCAGCGAAGACTGAAGAGAAACAGACAATGTCGACCTTTAGGACCAAGAGATAAGCACATGGGCGAACTAGAGAAAGACCTGAATTCGCAGACCGAGGCCGTTTATCCGGCGGTATTGCAGGTATCCGGGGAACAGGCCAGGCGCTGGTGTACAGCGGTGTGGTCGAATGGCCCCGGCGAACGACGTTTGGTCGGAGAATTGCACAGGCTCATACAGGGTACGCTTATCGCGCACTGGATGCAACCGCCTGCACAATACGAACTAATGGCACAACCCGTCAATTCCTTTGATGTGATATTTTACGAGGCCGCCGGCGAGAAGCTCGCCGGGAAGTTGAGGACTGACGGCTGGCAATCGGTCGACCTGGGATTGCTGCCCACCGAGGAATATGAGCAATTCGAGGTTCTGGCTGAGGAGGCCGCCAAACGAGGCACTGCGATCGACGAAGGCCCGGCCCAGCTGTGGCGCATAACTTTCGATCGGCCCGGCGGCGGCGGGGCTCAGGGGCCCACTCAACTCGGCGCTGACGTTGCAAAGCGTCTCGGCGATCAGGTGTGGGGACAGACCCCCGGATGGTTTAGCCGGGTGTTTTGTGAGCGGTTAAAGGAGATGACGGGCGTTGAGCTCTCTCCCAATTACGAGGGACTGCGCCGATTGGAGCAAACGGTCTTTAGTCAATGGGGAAGGGGGATTCGCTGGCTGGAGCCGATGGCCTATCAGGCAATCTGTGATTTTATCGGAGTCGCCGTGCAGGCGGAGTCATCGGCCGAAGTACAATGGGGGAGTTGTCCGGTCGACGAGCGAACAGGGCTTGCTCCCGCACCATTGCTTCGCATTCGACATAAGAAGAACGCGTGGAAACGGATCGGCGTGGGATATGATGTCATCGAACAATTCTGTGTGCCCTGGGGGGAACGGACCAAGAAAGAAGCAGGGGATACACTCGACACGCTGGTGCGTTATTATGCCCCCGGTGGATGAGACTTTCACAGGGGCTGACAAGAATGTCGCACTTGGAAGGGTTGTCGCTCTCGCGAGTTCTCGTACAGATCGTCTCGTCCAGTCACTCGAAGAGACGACATCGTCCGATGTGTAAAAAAGTGATAACTCTCTATGAGGCCTTGTTGTAGGGGTTTGTAGGGGGGGGCTATTCATTTCTGCCGGGATTAACAGTGTTTGAGGGAGCCGTTTTTTGGGCCTTGGTATGTCGGTTGCAGTGCCTTAGGGACCAGATAGCGGGTGACCTGATTTTACTCGGTAGCAATTGGTGCTCCGGACGGTCCCCACGAATCGTAACGAGCAGGAGGCATCTCATGTACGGACTGCCCAATAAAACAAGCTTACTCGCATGGATCACGGTCGCAGTACTTGCTGTTGCAGTCGGTTGCGGGGATTCCGACGTTGAAAACGGTGACCCCGGGATAAATGGGGAGCCCAACAGTGAGCTCAACGACGATCCGGGGAACAATGACGAGCCCGGTAATAATGATGATCCCGATACCAACGACGACCCACACACCAATGAAGATCCGGGT
>SKPJ01000590.1 GCA_007119595.1 Myxococcales bacterium | reverse complement strand
TCGACAACGACGGTGTCACTCACCTCGTCTATGGGGAAAGCCCGGAGGGACCCTTTGTGCAATACCACGTCGTGCATACCAGATGGGATGCAGACCGCAGTGAATTCGAAGAGCCCACCATCATTTCCTCGACCGATGAAGGCGCTCATTTTCCATCTCTAGCGGTGGACGCAGAAAACCGCCTCTTCGTAGTATGGGAGCACTACCCGACCCCCGACCAGCGCCCCTCCGGACTGGGATTCACTCATACTGGAACAGAAGGTCAACGATTTCGCGCCCCTTCGATGATACCGAATACCCTCAATGACCCACCGACTTTCAATGGCAATTTACAGGGAAATCTGACCCGAAAATTGGCGCTCAAAAATAACGCATTGAGCGTCGTCCATAGCGTATTTCGACCCGGCACCGAGAGCCGGATTCAATTATTTCGAGCCGTCATCGACGGGGAGCAATAATCCCCGGCCAGTCCCCGGTGTCTCCAATCCTATTCGATTCCCAGCGTGACGTATTCGAGTCGACCATCAAACGATGAGCCGACGGCGATATGCGGAATATCGTTGGCGTCGATAACCAACGCTGTATCTACGGGAGAGCTGTCCATGATCGTATCGATGGTCCACTGCTCACCGTTGTGGGCGGCATATTGCAAGACCCCGTCGTCGTTGTTTCGGAACGAGATTCGAGGTCGATCCTCGGAGTCCACAGCGATGGAGAAGCCGGACCCGGTATTGCCCTCTTCATCGATGATTTCCGTCGACCACTCCCCGCCCGACGGATCGCGAAAGGCGTACATCAGATTGTTGTCGTCGTTGTCGCGAAATGCGATGTGAATACCACCCTGACTGTCGGCGGCAATGGAGGTGGAAAGGCCGATTCGGAGTGCCGTGGCGGTCTCCGTATTCCAGGTGGCGCCATCGTAATAGCCATAGCTCAGGGTGTCGTCATCGGCCCCGCCGCTGATGATGTAACTGACGTGGAGCTCGTCGTTGGCGTCGTGGTCGATGGCATAACCGGACATAAAGTCCGGTCGCTCGTCGATGGGCTGTTCGATCCATTCCGTTCCATTGTACTGGGCGTGGACAACACGGTTGTCGTCGTCCAACCGACCAAATACGACATGCACGTTATCGTCGCCATCGACGGTCATAGCATTGTATCCTCCCACTTCACCGGTGAGACCGGACGAGAATGTCGCCAACGGGGAGATCTCCCAGTCGCCGGTTGTGTTTTCTGCATGATCAATGTGGAATCCCGCGTTAAAGACGACGTGAAGATGATCGGAGGAGTCGACACCAAGGGAACTGGAAAGAAGTGCACTGGCAAGGTCGATGCCCGTTTCCACTGTGTCGATCTTCCAGTTATCGTCGGCGTCAAGTCGGGCGTGGCGGACGTCCTGGGGATTCTCGTCGGGATTGGGAGTGATCGGATAACTAAGGTGAGGGCGGTGCTGTGAGTCGAGAGCCACCGAGGGCCAGGTGCCGAGGCTGCCGTTTTCGTCGTGTTCATCGACCACTTCGATGATCCATGTCGGGGATACGCATTCTGCGTCGGCGCACAACTGGCCGTCATCACAAACCTCGTCGCATCCGCCACAGTGATTCACGTCGGTCGACGTGTCCACGCAGACATCATCACACAACTCATCGAACGGCGGGCTGCACACGTAATCGCAACCATCCGAAGTACAGACCGGATCGGCGCCGGCAATATCTTCGTCGCAGGCCTGATTGCAGTCCTGGCAGTGCTCGATACTCACCGAGGTATCGACGCAGTTGCCGGCACAGATCTGCTCGTCCGGGTTGTCACAGACATAGTCACAACCATCGGAGGTACAGATCGGCTCGGCGCCGGCAATATTTTCGTCGCAGGCCTGATTGCAGTCCTGACAGTGCTGGATACTCGTCGAGACATCGAAACAACCGCCGTTGCACTCCTTGGTGCCGTCGGGACATCCCTCGTCCGTGCATATTCCAGCTGCACAGACCTCATCGTCAGCGCAACCGCTACCACATTCACCGCAATGATCGGGGTCAGAGCTGATATCGACGCAGTCGCCGGCGCACGATTCGAGGCTGCCGCGACAGTCGCAATGACTTTCGTGACAGTACTCGTCGGACCGACACGAAATACCACAGCCGCCGCAATGGCCGTCGTGGCTGGTGATGTCGATACAAATCGCGCCGCACGCCTGGAGTCCATCATCGCATTGGAGTCCCTCGGCGACGCAATACTCATCGACGCACTGGTGGTCATCGGGACAGTCATCGTCGATTGAGCAATCGCCACTGGGGCCATCCGCATCCTCAGGTCCCGGTTCGGCATCCACCGGCGGTTGACCGACATCGCCTGAAGAATCGTCGACATATTGGAGCTCGGACAGGTCGGTACAAAGCCCGTCACAGGCAGCGATAAATACAAAGAGAATCGACAGCACCAGCAGCGCCGAGTTGGTTCTATAACGAGGAAGTATCTTCATGGGGTACCGAACCGCGAGCCAATTCTGCAAATCTAATCATCTCCGCCAGCACTCAGCGTCCATCCACGGGATTGGCTACGAGTTTGATATGAAAGGTCAGCTCCACATCCGTATCTCCCGAAGGGGGAAAGGGCTGTCCTTCACGGACGGTGGGGGTCGCCGAGGGAAGGACCGCGAGTTGGAGTGCCTGAAAGAGCTCCGAAGATGGTTCACTGGCCTCTTCACGCACCGGCGCATCGCCAGTCTCGTCGTGTTCTGCTTCCACGGATGGAATCGTCGTCAAATGGATGGTGTCATCGTCGTCGGGACTGCGCGCACCCATGGGAGCGACATAGAGCTCGAGATCGGGGAGGTCGAAGGTCAATTCGTTGTCCTCTACGGAATACTCGATGCTCGTTACCTCGATCGACCGCATCCTCTCCGTCACCTCTCTGGGATCGGGAATATCACCGTCACCGCCTTCTTCGAGCGCCTCGATGATATCGACATCGACACCAAACTCGATGGTGCCCAGCTCGCGATCCTCGCCCTCCGGCAAATCCACGGTATCCGCTTCGCAATCCCACTCCAATTCATCGACACACAGCTCATTGGCATCGATTGTAAATTGTACTGGAAACGAGTCTTCGTAGGTCACGGTCGCCAGCTCGGAAAAACCGGCGTCGCCGAGGCCGGCGTCAAATGACGCGCTCGGTCCATTGGAGTCACACGCCGGGAGTACGGCCAAGATGAGTGCACACAGCAGGGCGCAACCACCGATCGCTGAGAGAGCTTGCGAGGGACGATAAAAGTCAGTCATTTTTCATTCTCCATTACTGATCCGTTGGGGTATGGCATAGCCGACGAGTTCGATGGCGTGGTCTCACTGAAGGAGCCGTATCCGATCCCACTCCCGACCTCGCGTTAAACTCCATGATCGACTCTGCCTGCGTAAGCCCACACTATGCAATATGAACGACAATGCGAAGGCCATAATATTCGCTTATTACGACGAGTGCTTCCGGGCGCATATTCATTCGGTGCTCCATGCCCCTTTGGAACTTTCACGCTGCGGACCCACCCTCCTCATCACCGGGCACAGACTTCTTCCTCGAGTCGATCGCAAACACCCTCGTCCCCTCGGCTCCAAATAGTCCTTCGTTGATGGTCTCATCGCACCGCTTCTGCAGATGAGCTCCGCAGACCCGATGTCATTTCCTTCCTTTCCTATGTGTTCGTTGGGTCGTTTACGGTCAGCAGTTGTTACTGTTGCTCCACGGCGGGAACCCGGCGGTTGAGGGGTTACCTCATGTCCAGTATCACTTCGCCGCTAAAGCCCAACAACCGGAGCTCATCGCGCGGCGGGGGCATTTCATCGATCTGGAAGCTCCAGTCGCCGACCAGTTGGTCGTCGCGATACAGCCGCGCCCGGCCTGCCGGGTCGTACTTGATCTGAATCTCGCCGGAGTACTGCGCCGTACTTGGCAATTGGACTGTGAGGGCCCAGTGATCTGGGGGTTCGGGGCTGGAAATACTGCCGAGATTCGCGGAGGTAAACAGGACCTTGCGGTCGAATAATCGAAGAGCGTAGCGCCGGTCCCAACGAAACAAGTCCAACCCCTGCCGAAGGTCGTGACCGCTCTGAAGGAAGCGCATATGATCGTCTACAGCAAACTCTCCACGCAGCGTCAATATCCAATGCCGAGCGTAGTCAAGATGGATCGGCACAATATCACCGGTGGCATACGTCCCGCCCCAAATCTCGCGCGGGCGGACGCCCATCGCGGGAAACTGATCCTCTTCGCCCCAGGTGTGTTCCCAAAACAGAGCTTCTCCTTCACTCCCTTGAATGTACCACTTCTTTGTAGTTGGAGCGTACACTGCCAAGTCGCTGCGACCATCACCATTGTAATCGCCACTTACCGGGATCGTCTCATGCCAGCCGAACTGCAAGCCGTCATGTAGCGTGAGACCGTCTACTTCCTGAACGAACCACTCACCAGTGGACGGTTGGAAGACGGCCAGATCGGCACGACCGTTACCCGTGTAGTCACCCGGCACTGGAACCGCTTGGGGTCCACCCCATTCGTGCTCCCAGAGAACCACCGTTTCATCGATGGTGCGAATGAACCACTGTCCGGTTTGAATGGCAAACACGGCTAGATCCGCCTTGCCGTCACCCGTGTAATCACCTGGTACAGGTACCATACCGAAACCGCCCCACTGTTCCTCCCACAGCACGTCCGTGCCATCGAGGCTGTAGATGTACCAGAGACCGTCGTCCTCGAAGTACACGGCAAAATCGTCGCGTCCGTCGCCCGTATAATCTCCCGATACAGGC
>SKPJ01000466.1 GCA_007119595.1 Myxococcales bacterium | reverse complement strand
GACGACCAACACAGCATCCGGGTCGCCTTCGACCCAAAACCGGTTGCGAGCCTGCTCGATATTATTTTTCGTCTCCTCCAACACCCGTCGATCCATCAACTCCACAGCGGCCGGATCGTGGTCTACGGCTTCTATCGTAGCCTCCAGCGCCTTCTGCAAACTGTGAAAATGGACACAGACCAACACGCTCTTCTGAGGTTTGTCGACCAGGTTGAGTTTTGCCTCCGTCGTCAGCCCCAGCGTCCCTTCCGTACCGCATAAGAATCGGGGCAATGAAAATGGAGCATCGTCATTGTCCCGGCCTATCAATTCGTCGAGTGGATAACCGGTATTTCTGCGCAATACATCGCGGCGTGGATAGTTCTCGGCGATCAATTCCGCGTGGTTGTCGCCGATCCGATCCAGCACCTCGAGCCCCGCTGCCAACCTGCCGTTCTCGGATATCTGATCGCGGAGCGTCGCCGCGTCCGCGGCGCCAAGTCGAACGCATTCGCCATCGGCGAATACCACCTCCAACTCCAAGAGATGATCTCTGGTATTGCCGTATAAAATCGAGTGGCTGCCACAGGAGTTATTGCCGATCATTCCCCCGATCATGCAGCGATTTGAGGTCGACGTATCGGGCCCGAAGAATAAGTCGTATTGCGCCAGATGCCGGTTGAGCTCATCGAGCACCACGCCGGGCTGGACGCGCACCCATTTCTCCTCGCGATTGACCTCCAGGATCCGGTTCATATGCCGACCGGTATCGACGACGAGCCCGGCCCCCACGCACTGACCGGCGAGGCTCGTCCCACCGGCCCGCGGAATCAGCGCCAACCCCAGCGCATCGGCGGTGCGCACCAACTGCTGGACGTCCTTAGTATCCTTGGGAAACGCCACGGCAGCCGGCTGCTCCTGATACACCGAGGCATCCTGTGCATAGAGCATTCGATGTAGCCGGTCGGTGCGCACATCGCCACGGAGCTTCCCCGAAAGCGACGACAATTGCTGAACGACTTTAGCCTGATCGTCGCTCATCGATGTCTCCTATTTCTACTTCTTATTCGCGAAAAAAAAGATGCCCACGTTGGCAACCAACGCGGGCATCGAGCTGTTCCTGAATCGGCACAACGATCACACCGTGACCACCCACACCATGATATGGGCGTAGACCCCACTGGCCAGCTTCACCGGAACCCGGTAAATGCCCAGTTCGTCGAGACCTTGGCCAACCTCGATAAATCGGTGTGCCACCTCGAAGCCCTCCTGTTCGAGGACCCCGGCAATCTCGCGACTGCTGACCGATCCGTAGAGTTTATCCTCGTCGGCCACCCGCTTGGGAATAGTGATCGTCAGACCGTCCAATGCTTTTTGGACCGAAAGAGCGTCTTCTCGTTCCTGGGCTTTGCGCTCTTCGATCTGGCGTTTTTGGTGCGCCAATTCCTTCTTCTTTCGCGAACTCGCCGGCAGTGCCAATCCCTGTGGAATCAGGTAATTGCGTCCATAACCGGGGGCGACATCTACAATCTCGCCCATCTCGCCGAGCTTCGGCACATCTTCTTTGAGTATTACATCCATCGTCGACTCCTGTTGCGCGCTGGCAGGCTACAACCCTGCCGGGTCAGTCATTCGGGGACCACTACTTCTTCTTCCTCGCCAGACCGAGCCAACCGCTCGGCGGGAATCAAATTGTCCTCCAATTTGACAGTCAAAAACTTCAGAACCGGATCGAGCAAACGCAGATTCCGCTCTACCTCCGCCACCGTATCAGACGGAGCCAGGTAGCGGTAATAGTGATAGTTGCCGCGCTCGAACTTACGCCCTTCGGTCTTGTCCTTGATCTCGTAGGCCAATTTCCGGGCACCCCAGTCATCATGTTTGAGCAGGTGTCCACCATCGTTGTCGATGACCGATTCGACTCGTTCGCTGATCGTCTCCGAGTCTTCCTCGGCCGCATCGGGCCGAACGATATAAATGGTTTCGTATTCTCGTTGTCTCTCTACAGGCATTCTCAACCTCTCGGGTAAAGCCCCACCTCCAAATCTGGGTGGAGCGAGGTTCCAAAGCCAAGGCCGACGGCCCTGGCGCATTTATTGATTCGAAAAAACTCTATTCATTCTTCCATCGGAGCAAATCCAATCACCGCTTATTAGTGCGGATCGACGCTCAGCGCAAGGCCGTGGGATCTGCAGGCGAAATCAGCGGCGATGTGACCATCAGTGAAACCGGTTCTGGGCCTGCGCCACACCGTCACTCAGCACGGTCTCTATGGCATCACAGGCATCTTCGATAAGTGTTTGCACCATCTCCACTTCGTCGCTATCAAATCGGCCAAGTACGTGTCCTGTGACATTGTCGTGAGCAGGCCGACCAATACCGAGCCGCACACGGATGAAATCACGATCTCCGGTCTTATTAATGATATCGCGCAATCCGTTATGACCGCCGTGACCACCACCTTCTTTGATGCGCAACGTGCCCGGTTCAAGGTCAATATCGTCGTGCAATACCAAGCTATCGGGGGCCGCAATATCGTAGAATTGACGCGCTGCCTGAACCGAACGACCCGATTTATTCATATAGGTCTGCGGCTTGATCAAAACGACATCGGCACCAGCGATCCGCCCCGTTGTATAGCTGGCGTGAAATTTTTGTTGGCCAAGCCGGAGGCGATAGCGATCGGCCAATTGGTCCAGGACCTGAAAGCCGATATTATGACGCGTGCCCTCGTACTTCCGACCGGGATTTCCCAGTCCTGCGATCAGTATTCGACTCACAGAATCCTCGACGAAGATCGGTAACGAAGCCGTCCATCGTTATATCAGCGCCCGCGAAGGCAAGCTTTCCCGTAAAGCGCCGACGGCATCAGGGTCATGCGCCGGGCGGTTCGGCACCGCTGTCGACGCCTTCGGCTTCTTCCTCTTCGCCCTCCACGGCTTCGCCTTCCTCTTCTTCAGTTGTCGGAGTCACTGCAGCCGTTGTCGCCGGTGCCACGGTGGTGACGATTTCTTCGCGCGGCATCTGAATGCGAATGACCGCATAATCGATCTTGTGGGCCGGTTCGACGTTGTCCGGATACTCGAGCTCATTGGCCATGATCGCGTCATCCGGTTCCAGATGAGACACATCGACCGAGACCGACTGCGGGATATCGGTAGGCGGTGCAAAGACCTCTACATCGCGGCGAATAAACTGCAATCGGCCGCCGACCTTGACCCCTTCTGCTTCCCCTCGGGTCTCGATGGGAATGCGAACTCGAATGGGCTGGCTGGGATCGATGGCCACCAGATCGGCATGGGTCAAAAATCGCGACACCGGGTCGACCTGATAGTCTCTCAACATCAGATGCTCCAGCGTCTCACCGTCATCGAGTTGCACCTCGAATACGGTATTCAACTCGCTGGGCTGTTCCATCAGCTTGTCGAATTCCTGGGGGTCGATGGCAATATTTACGTTGTCGATGCCATGACCGTAACAAACGGCGGGAACCAGGCCCTTTCTGCGTACCCGGCGCGCCTCACTCGATCCCTTCGTGTCTCTCACCTCGGCATGTAGCGTCGGCGTGTTTGTAGAAGTCATGACATTCCTCCATTTCGATCGCTGGCAGTTGGGGCGTATCGTCCCGCCACCGGCGTCGTGAACTCCGGTTTTGCCATTGGGCGAACCGGTTTCTGATTATCTCAAAAAAACGCGCAGATCGCTTCTCGGCTACCGAGAGGATCTGCGCGGTGGCGATCGTCGGCCTGCTTCGGCCTATTTCGCTCCGTTCTTATTCCACATCGGGGTCCCATTCATCGATCCCTGCAGACCGTCTTTCAAGGACCTACCGACCAACTGGGGTGCCAGGATTCGAACCTGGGCGTGCCTGGACCAAAACCAGGTGCCTTGCCACTTGGCTACACCCCATTACGCGCCCCTTATAAAAAGGGTAGGACCAGTTTTTAAGACCGGCCACGCGGGCAGTGTATTTAGCAACGCCCCCCACCCCTGTCAACCCCTTCTCAGCCATTCAGTATGATCGCCGGAGTAGGTTCAACGATTCAGGATCGGGGTCGCTCTAAAGATTGGGCTCGAAATCGGAATCGTGACCGATCACACCCTGAACCATTGGGTGCACGCATCCTCCACCATAATCCAGCACCAAATGGCGCTAGCGAGCGCGGAGAGCCAGAGCTCAATGCCCCTCAGATGCAATAGCCACCCTCGCACCGGGCAGCGCAATCGGAGGCATCGTCGTCACAGCAATCCGCATCAGTTATGCAGGGAAGGCGACAGCGCTCGTTTACGCAATCCATCTCGTCGCCACAATCACTGCTCGAAGTGCACGGCGGCATGCACACCCCGAGGGCATCATTGCCCAAAATGAACGATTCGTCACAAACGTCCATGCCGCAATCAAACATGCCCGGCCGACAGTACTCCAGACAAATATTGTCGGTCGCTCCCGACACACAGATGATTGCATCGTCGCACCAGGCACCGGGAGGATCACAGTCGGAAAATCTTCCGATGCCATACGAGGTATAGTCCGAGGTGCAAACACCGGTGCGATTCCAACGCACCGTACAGACATCCAAGGAAAACGTACCGCAAGGAGCCGATTCGAAGGGATTGCAGACATCGCGACACTCCCCGGTTTGCCCCTCCGATGCATCGCAGACCATGCCCGTTTGGCACTGTCCGGATTGACCGCCACTGCAGATCGAACCGTCGCTCCCAGAGCCGTCCTCGCGACAGAATCCGTAGGAATTATCCAACCCGATACAGGTTCCACCGCTGCAATCAGAATGGGTATCGCATTCCGAAGGAGAACAGATCG
>SKPJ01000297.1 GCA_007119595.1 Myxococcales bacterium | reverse complement strand
GGCTATTCTCCAGCAACATACCGTCGTCGGCCCGGGTAAATGCCTGGGCATGAACGGCGTAGATGGTGAACTCGTCGACGATCTCGGTGCCCTCGGAGTTGACCAGATATCGAACCACGCGCCGCGCCGTCACATCCATCTTGGCGTCCATCAAAAAATCGTGTTCACGCATCTCGCCGCCCAGGGTGCGGATCATCTGTCGCCACTGACCACGATCGAGGTCCAGGGGCCGGACCTCACCCCGATAGTGCTGCGGCTCTTCGCGGGTGAAGCTCGCCACCTGCGTCCCACCGTCGGCGCTGTAGACCGCACCGCCTCGCTTGGTCTGATAATCGCTGAGTGCCTGCTTATAGGCCTCGTCGGTCAACAACCACAGCGCACCGCGAAGGGCATCGACATCGGTATCGATCGGCGCCATCCGATCGGCTCGAAAATCACCCATCCGGAAACTATGGGAATCGATATTGGCAAAATTATCGAAGTCATAATCTCCCACCCGGCTCTCCACGTAGGCAAAACGCCGACGGTTGTGATTTTCTCCGGTCAATGCACCAAAACGAGAGGACAGATCATAGCGCTCCTCATCGCGCAGGTGATAGGACAAAAAATAGGGCCCCTCGAAATCATCGATGACCAGCCGCTGTGTCGAGCGCTCCAACTCCTGCGACATGGCGCTGATCACCTCATCGCGCTCCCCTTCGCTGGCCACCATGATATCTTCTTCGAGATCCGGGGTCACCGGCGCTGCAGCACAGCCCATCATGGCCACCCACACCCCGGCTACCAGTCGCGGATCGATCAGCTTTGGCAGACCCGTGTTCATCGATATTCCTTGTCATGGTAGTTCATTGAAAAGAGGCGTATATCAAACCGTTTCGGTGTCGTCGCGAATTTCGTTCAGTGTCGCTCCAAAACCCCTTCGATCGTCGTTGGATCACCGTCTTGTCGCTCTCGAACAAACTCCGCCTCCCATGGTCCGGCGCCGGCGTGGGCTTCATTATATCCCCACTGGCCGCGAAGCTCGGGCTCCCCACCCACCATGGTCAACTGCAGATAACCCTTGCCACGCATATCTCGCCTGGCCGCTTGTCTGTCACCGGGCTCTTCCCACGTAAAAACGAGCATATTGCCCTGGACCTCACCCTGCAGTCTTCCTCCGCTGCCGTAGGCATAGGCACCCTCTACCTTGTTTCCCCGCTGGTGCAGATACATATGCTCAAATTGGGGTGAATACCACAATCCGGAGAAGGTTCCGCCGGCAGGCATGGCTCCGGCATCCGGAATGGACGGACTGGAGGAGCATGCGCCCAAGCTCATCAACCCCGCAACGGCGCATCCGATGATCAACGTGGATACGATGGTCTGCATACGATTCATTCTCATCCTCGACTACCTCGTGGAAAATAAGTTGCGCTGCTCGAGCTAATTTCTGTTTCGCTTCCCTTCAAGCCACCTCGCGAGCCTTCTCAATCATCTCCTTCCAGCTCGGACTGAAGGGTCTGACGGGTCCGAGCATCGGCCCGATCCAATAGGGCACGAAGAATATCGCAAACCCGCTCGTTTTCCAGTAGTAGTTCCCATTCTTGAGGCTTGAGATAACTGATCCGCCGTCCCTTTTGCTCCGCAAAGACCAGTCTCACCGTGACCCGTTGGTCGCTGCGTTCGACGGCTTCCAGACGCACCGATTCCGGATCCTCGAGATCGAGCAGGTCGTCCTCCAGGCTCTGCAGGTGGCGATAGAGTCGAAGCGCCCGCTTGACCTGTGGATCTTCGTAGGCCTCGAAGTTCCGGTTGCGGCTAAATTGAACGTCATCGTCGCGCAACAATCGCCGCACGATACGGTAGGTCAAATCCATCGCAGTATTCGTCGCTGAAAGAAGCGATTTCGCGTGCGCTCACGGTAAATCCGAGCGCTGCAAGCCGCACTGAGACACGGCATCTGGTGGGAACTGCTCACGATCAATTTCTCCCGGCCTACTCGAAGGGTCATCAATTTCTCATCTTTCACAGTACAAAAACAGTGCTCGGAAAGTCATCGCTGCCAGTGGCATAATGCACTTTCGACACCTCAGCCCCCAGCTAAAAAACGACCTTTCCAGACGGTGACGAGCTGTACAATGAACCGAAAAACACTCGACCAACTGCGGTACCGGCGAGATGATATACGCTTGGAAATTTAACTGAGATGCGGCACCGGCAAGATGATAGCGCCAGATTTCTGGTTGATCCGAGTGCAGGCGTAGCAACGCTACTTCAAGCGAGGTTCGGCCGAAAGATGGCTCAATCAGCCGGCGAGACGTTGTTTCAGTTAAATGTTCTTCCGTTTAAGCCCAGATATGGATTTCTTCGAGACCACTGGAGTCGCGAAATCGCTGAAGCCGTTCGATCAACTCCTCGGTAATGATCATATCCCGTGGAGCCACGGGAATCCCCTGAACGGTCTCCAGGGGACGAGCGAGCACCATGCCCGGCTGCAACTCCTCAAAAGACACGGTGATCTCCCGACTCTTTGAGGAATCCAATTCCCGTTCCATCAGCTCTCGAAACTGACTGACCAACTCCGGGTCGAATTTTGTATCGCTTCCCGCGGTGAGCACCTTTAAGCCCTCGTCCACCAACTTCGGCCACTTCGACGGGGTTTGTTGCCGACTCTGATTCGACGTTTTGACCTGCTCAAAGGTACTGCAGATTCGCAATACCTGACAGCCCCGGATAAATTCCTCGGTCAATACTTCATCACTGGCCTCCGACAACGGTACACCAGGCTGAAATTCCCGGTCATCATAGCGATGGAGATAGTACAAAATAAATTGTCCCGCTCGATTCAACGCCGGCACGTGCCGCAGCGCCTGCTGGCCAAGCAACGGATGAAACTCCCAGGTCGCCGAATCGACGGCGTCGAATTCCTCCACCGGTCTGCTGAATAACGACGGAGAAGCATTGATCAACCCAATCCAATGTAACAAAGCGGCCCGCTCTAATTCGTGGAGCATCTCCGCGTCGAGTTCCAAAAACTCTCCAAACGCCCGCACCCTTTCAGCCGTGCGCTGGCAGTGCTCGATCACGTGGGTGTCGCCTAACTCCATGATGCATAACAAGGCCTTTATCATCCCATCGAAGCTGTGCTGAAGCTCCTCATATAATCGGGCCACTTCTCGTTGTTGAGTGACGACCTCGACGGTCCTTTCCTCCACCCTTTGCTCGAGCTCCTCATTGAATTGACGCAATTTCGTGTTTAGCCTCTGCAGCTCCACGTTCTGGGCCTGGATATGCCGCTCATAGCGCTCCTTGGAGATCCGCAATTCATGTTGCTCTAAGGCAAGCTCCACGGTCTGCAAAAAATCATCGTGATCCCAGGGCTTGGTGACGAAGCGAAATACGGCGCCCTCATTGATGGCGTCCATCGCCGTCGAAACGTCGTTATTGCCAGTCAACATCAACCGTACGGTCTTCGGCTTGTGCCGACGCGCATGGTCAAGCAACTCCGTTCCGCTGATTCCGGGCATTCGCTGATCGGAGACCAACACGGAGATGGGTTCATCATCGAGTATCTCCAGCGCCTCCTCCCCGCTTTCAGCGGTCAAGACGGTATAATTGCGCCCCGAAAAAAGCCGGCGTACAGCTTTTAGTATATGCGCTTCGTCATCGACGAAGAGTACCTTTTGCTTCGCCTCCTCGCCGAAATCTGGATCGAGCTGCTCGTCGACCTCCGTGGAGCTCGACAGCAATCCCACCTCCTCTTCGGGTTCTTCAATTTCGAAATGGTGGACCGGTTGTGAATCCGTATTCTCGTTACCTATCGCCATAAATTGCCCAATCTTAAAATAGCCCGCCTCCACCCCGAACGCAGTTGATGATTCACTGTACATCGGGACCGATCATCACTGCTCGGCCATCTGTGTCAACCGGTCGCAGATCTGAGAAGCAGCAGCGGGCAGGGCGGTGGTCAATAATACCACCGCCAACGAAGGCACGATCCAGTGGGCGATCACGCCCATGGTGTTCTGTGTGTCGCAAAAGAGATCGGGCATCAATACAAAGGAGGCGACCACCACGAAGATGCCTCCGGAGACCACCAACAGCGGATACAGGGTCCATCCCACGGCCAGTTGTCGGGGTCTGATCTGGGCCGAGGCGTAGTTAGCCATGAGCTGTCGCCCACCGACGAGCGCCGTCATGACCACCGCTCCCACGCCGTGACCGGCCACGATGAGCCAGCCCCATTTCCAGATCCAGCGATTTTCGGGCAATGTCAAAAATGCCCATCCCCCGACGACGGCCATCGCAATCCCCGGAAGCAGAACCACCAACAGCATCAACGTCTTCAAAACCCGACTTCGAGTCCACAACAGGGCCGCCCAGCTACCCCAGGTTAGACTGGCGATACCAATGGCGATGGAGGCCACGATCCACTCCGTCTCACCCCAGCCGAGCAAGAATTTGACGCCCGTCATCGATACCAGCGCCAGGGCACTCATAAAGAGGCCGGCCAGCACCCACAGTGCCAACTCACCCAGTACGGAGGGTGGTTTCAACGATTTGGAATTGGATTTCGGTTTGTATTTCATCCTCATTCTCCATCGTGCAGAGTTGATCGTGCCACGCCCCTCATAGTAACGCTTCCCAGTAGAAGAACAAACGCATTAATTGCGACATTCCCTTCTTAAGTGAACCGATACTTGCGGAGCTCCTCGTTGTGAAATTCGATGCCGCCATCATCCTCGCCGCCGGTCTTGGTAGTCGCCTTCGCGCCGACGTAAGCCACAAATTGCTCACCCCCGTCGGTCCCAAGACCCTTCTGGACCACCATCTCGATAACTTCGCACGCCTCGGCGTCGAGGATGTGGTGGTGGTCACCGGCTACCGGGCCTCGGAATTGAGTGACGCCATCGCCGACCACGACATCCCGGAGACGATTCGCCTTCGCTGCGCCTACAACCGGGACTACAAAGCGCAAAATGGCATCTCCGTACTCGCCGGCGTCGACGCCCTCGATCCATCGGATCAACCCTTCTGGCTGACCATGAGTGATCATCTCTTCGATCCGGCTCTCTTCGACGATCTGCTCCGGCGCTTTCCATCGGAGCGCGACGCCACCTGGCAGGGGGCGCTGGCGATCGATACCAAGATTGAGACCATCTTCGATATGCCCGACGCCACCAAAGTCCGGCGAGACGTCGACGATTTCGCCATCGGCAAGCAACTCGAAGACTTCGATGCCATCGACACCGGCCTATTCTGGTGCGCTCCGGGCTTTGTCGACGCCCTGCGCGCCGAGCGCGCCGAACGCGGTGACTGCTCCACTTCCGATGCGGTGCGTCGCTTGGTCGGGACCTCAGAATTTGGTTTCTGGGATGTCGGCCCCTGTCTGTGGCAGGATATCGACACCCCCGAGGCCCATCGCCACGCCGAATTCTTGCTCGCCAAAAAATTCCGCGGCCTCCGCCCATGACCACCGGGGTCGATGCCGAGGCGGACCACAAAAAAACCCGCCGCATCCGTATTGTATAGATGCGGCGGGATCGAATCTAAGGCGCAGCGACCGGTAGACCAGCAGGCGCCCGGTTTTTAAGTCAACCACTTTATCCCAGGTTTTGAAACGCCATGCACACCGCTGTGCGGTCGTCTCCGCCCATATTGGCGGTCATGCCGACCTGTGGGATATTCTCCAATTGATAATCGCCACACTGGCCCTTCATCTGACGAAAGATCTCCAGCACCTGCTTGACGCCGGTGGCTCCCACGGGATGCCCAAAGGCCAACAGCCCCCCGCCGGTATTGACCGGGATCGAGCCATCGAGGCCGGTCGCGCCCTGCTTTGCCAAATTTGCCCCCTCGCCGGCGTCGGCAAATCCCAGAGCCTCCACCATCAAACACTCCGTGACCGCAAAGCAGTCATGGACCTCGACGACATCGACGTCGGTGGGCGCCAAATCACTGTCGGCATAGGTCTGTTCGGCGGCTTGACGGGTCGTGCTGAGCTCGGTGTAGTCGTCGACCCGTCCCAGCGCCCCGGTGGCCTGACCATAGGCCAGTAATTCGATGCAGTCTTCGGCGGCGATCCCCAGTCGCTTAAGCCCTGCTTCCGTGGCCAAAATCACGGCCGCCCCACCGTCACTGACCTGGGAGCAATCCGAGACCTTCAGGTGGGGTTTGAGCTCCTCGTTGCCCAGAAAGGCCGGGTTTTTCTTGCCGGGCTTGGAGGCGCTCTCCAAATCCCAGGAGACCTCGCGCATATGGGCATTGGGGTTTTTATTGCCATTTTCAAAGGCCTTGACCGTGACGTGGGCGATGTCCTCGTCGCTGACATCGAAGGCCTCTTTATAGTGTTTGGCGCGGCGGGCGAACATGGCCGGGAAGGTGAATTCGTCGATGTCGCGCTCTTCCTCCCAGTGTGCGGCCCGGGCCAGATATCCCGCCCCTTCGCGGGCGCTGACCGTGGTCTGCACCTCGGCACCGGCGGCGAGGATCACGTCGCTTCCGGCCTGCAGGGCGTCGACGCCGCTCAAGACCGCCAACCCCCCGGAGGCGCAGGCCCCTTCCACGCGCATAAAGGGCTTTCCCTCAAACCCCTCGTCGGCGCGCACCGCCATCGCCCCCAGATGGCCCTGATGGCTAAAGAGTTGACCGGCGAAATTGCCCACAAACCCCCGATCGATATCGGCGGCATCGACTCCGGTCTTGTCCAGAGCTCCTCGGATCGAGCGGGTGAGATAGTCCTCGAGACCCGGATTTTCCTTTTTTCCAAAGTCGGGATGCTTCTTCCAGATAAAGTCGGGATGCATCTTGCCGATAAACGGCGTCAGGTCTCCTCCGACGACAAAAATACGCTTGCGAGGTTTCATCGGTGACTCCTTTGGGGGGTTGGTTCAACGATCGACACTGGCTTGTGAATAAGGCCGGGCGAACGAATAGGTACACGACGAGCTGTGTCAAGACAACGGCGAAGCACCCAAGGACCTTCCCGGCCCCGGCTGTGGTCCGACGCTCCATCAGGGATACAGGCGCTGACACTCCCAGCGTTCGCCGTTTGCCGTGCACTCAAATCGCCACCGGTCGTGGAGGCGATCGGGGCATAATTGCCAAAATTCAAAGACCTCGGGCACCAGTCGAAATCCGGACCAAAACGAAGGGCGAGGCACCGCTTGTCCGGCAAAGCGCTGCTTCACCTTTTCCACCCGCTCCTCCAGCGTGGATCGATCGTCGAGGGGAGCGCTCTGCCTGGAGGCCCAGGCCCCGATCTGACTGCCCCGGGGGCGAGTGGCGAAATAGGCATCGGCCTCGGCATCGTCGATCTGGTGGGTCACACCGTCGATCCGGATCTGGCGGCCCATCGATTTCCACAATAGACACAGCCCGGCCCGCGGCCGGGCCCGGAGGTGACGGGCCTTGGCGCTTTTTAAATTGGTATAAAACACAAATCCCTTGCGGTCGAAGGCCTTGAGCAACACAATACGAACCGTGGGTTGGCCGCGGGGACCGACGGTGGATAAGGCCATGGCCGTCGGCTCCGGTTCGCAGGAGCGATGGGCTTGATCCATCCACTGTCGAAACCAGGCAAAGGGATCGGATTGTGGCAACTCCGGCATAATTTGTCCTGTTCATGGGTTTGATTCGGTGAGCCCGTCGCCGAACCCAGCACCTTGGGATCGAACGAATGGCGCTTAGATTTTACTTCGAGGGCGTCGACAGGTGGCGCCCGATGCTCGGGGCGATGTCCCGACGTCGTCGCCTGTACTTTGCTCGGTCCCATCGCGAAACCAATTGGTCGATCGCCGATTGCGGTCGCATTTGCTACACGATGGGAGTCGAGGCTTGAGTCAGCACGAGACAGAAACCGATGTCGTCCCCGAAAAGAAGTCCAAGGTCAAGCGGCCTCGGCGCTTTAAGGTGATCTTTCACAACGACGATTATACGACCATGGAGTTTGTGGTCCACGTGCTGGAGAGTATTTTTCGAAAATCGCCAGCGGAAGCGGCCCAGATCATGTTGCGGGTGCACAATCAGGGAGCGGGCATCGCCGGCGTCTACCCTCGGGAGATCGCGGAGACCAAGGTCGAAACCACCATCGAATACGCCCGCCGTGAGGGCCACCCGTTGATGGTCACCATGGAGCCGGAATAAGTCGGCGGGCCATCCCGTCCAGCGGATTGCGGTCCCTACTCTCGGAGCTACACCCATGATTCAAAAAGATCTCGAAATCGCCCTCTACGCCGCCGTGCGGGAGGCCAAACAACGGCGTCACGAATACCTGACGCTGGAACACCTTTTGTACGTGTTGTGCTTCGACGAGACAACACGGGCCATCTTGCGCCACTGCGGCGCCGATCTCGACGAGTTGACCCGCGATCTCGATCATTTTCTCGACGACCAGATCGAGCGCCTGCCCGCCGACGCGGTGGCGGAGCCGGTGCAGACGGTGGCCTTTCAGCGCGTGATGCAGCGGGCGATCATGCACGTGCGCTCATCCGGTAAAAACGAGGTCGACGGAGGCAATGTCCTGGTGGCTCTGTTTAGCGAACCGGACAGCCACGCCGTATATTTTCTGGAAAACCAGGGCATCACCCGTCTGGACGTGGTCTCCTATATCAGCCACGGGGTCTCCAAGATCAACGACGGCTCCGGCGGCCAGGAGGCGAGCTTCGACGACGACTCCTCGGACTGGGAGGATGGCCCCACCGGTCTGGAAGACGACGATGACGAGGTCCAAAACCCTCTGGAGACCTACTGCTCCAATCTGGTGGAGCGGGCCCGCAACGGGCGCATCGACCCCCTGATCGGCCGGGCCACCGAGATCGAGCGCACCATCCAGGTCTTGTGCCGGCGGCGCAAGAACAATCCCGTATTGGTCGGAGAGCCGGGCGTGGGAAAAACTGCGGTCGCCGAAGGACTGGCCCGCAAGATCGCCCACGGAAAGGTCCCGGACGTACTCTCCGACGCCACCATCTGGGCCCTCGATATGGGGGGCTTGTTGGCGGGGACCAAATTTCGGGGCCAGTTTGAGCAGCGCCTAAAAGCGGTGATCCAGGCCTTGAAAAAGCGCCCGGAGGCGATCTTATTCATCGACGAGATCCACACCATCGTCGGCGCCGGAGCGACCTCCGGTTCCACCATGGACGCCTCCAATATTTTAAAGCCCGCCCTCGCCGAGGGCTCTCTTCGGTGCATCGGGTCCACGACCCACGAGGAATTTCGCAAAAGCTTTGATCGCGATCGAGCTCTGGCCCGGCGCTTTCAAAAAATCGACATCATCGAGCCCACCATCGACGAGACCCGCGATATCCTGCACGGCCTTCGCCGCTACTACGAGGAATTTCACGAGGTCACCTACTCCGACGAGGCCATCGATACCGCCGCCGAGATGGCGGCCAAGCACATCACGGAGCGGGCCCTTCCCGACAAGGCCATCGACGTCATCGACGAGGCCGGCGCCCGCCACCGCATTCACCGCGCCCAATTCGACGACGATCGCATCGACATCGATCATATCGAAAAGGTCGTCGCCTCCATCGCCCGGATTCCGGAGTTCAAGGTCGAGGGCACCGAAAAAGATCGCCTCCATGATCTGGAAAAAACCCTCAAGGACAATGTCTTTGGCCAGGATGACGCCATTCAGGCCGTGGTCACCGCCGTCAAGATGAACCGCGCCGGCTTGACCCGTCCCGACAAACCCGTGGGGAGCTTTGTCTTCGCCGGTCCCACCGGCGTCGGAAAGACCGAGGTCGCACGCCAGCTCGCCGCCGGTCTGGGCATCAACTTCATCCGCTTCGACATGTCGGAATATATGGAGCGCCACGCCGTCAGCCGGCTCATCGGTGCCCCTCCGGGCTACGTGGGCTACGACAAGGGCGGTCTGCTCACCGAAGAGATCCGAAAAACCCCTCACGCCGTATTGCTGCTCGACGAGATCGAAAAGGCCCATCCCGATATCTTCAACGTCTTATTGCAGGTCATGGACAGCGCCAAACTGACCGACAACAACGGACGGGAGGCCGATTTCCGAAATATTATCCTCATTATGACCTCCAATGCCGGCGCCAAGGAGATGTCGAAAAACGTGGTGGGCTTCGGAAAGGGCATCGACCTATCAAAGGCCAGTGCGGCGATGGAAAAGACCTTCTCCCCGGAATTTCGAAATCGCCTCGATCAGATCGTGATCTTCGACTCCCTGCCCCTGGAGGTGATCCTGCGAGTGGTCGACAAATTCATCGACGAACTCGAATTTCAGCTCCAGGAACGAGAGGTCCAGGTCACCCTCGACGAGGATGCGCGCCGGTGGATCGCCAATCACGGCTATGACGAAACCCTGGGTGCCCGGCCACTATCGCGTGTGATTCAGGAGTCCATAAAACGCCCCCTGGCCGAAGAGATCTTGTTCGGAGAATTGGAACACGGCGGCGAGGTACAGGTTGGTGTGGACGCCGAAGAGAATCTAACCTTTGAGTTTTTTCCCGCCGAATCCCCTGTCGAAGTTGGTGTCTGACGACTGGATGCGGCGCAGCCGAGAGTCCCTATGTCCCCCCGCGCCATCCCCGTCTCCGCACCGGGCAAGCTCTTTTTACTCGGTGAATATGCCGTCCTCGGCGGTGGCCCGGCGCTCGTGACATCGGTCAACCGCCACGTTCACGTCGAGCCCCGCAACGATAGGGGGGGCTATGAGCTACGAGGTGCCGATTTCTCGAACGCCCTGCGCCTTCCCTACCTGGTGCAGACCGTGCTCAAAGAACAAGAAAATCTCGACATCGACATCAATCAACTCACCGTCGACGTCGGTGAATTCGTCCACGAACAGACCAAATTGGGCATCGGCTCCTCCGCCGCCTCCACAGTGGCCATCGTGGCCTCCACTGCACCACATCTGCCGATGGAGCGCCGCTTCGAGCTGGCCTGGGAGATCCATCGCCGCCTCCAGGGAGGATCGGGAAGTGGCGCTGATATCGCCGCCAGCACCTTCGGCGGCACGGTGGCCTTCCACCTCCATGACCGGACACCCCCGTTTGATGAACTCGATCTACGCGGGCTTTTGGAGGCCACCAACCCCTTGGTGACCGACGTTGCCACCGTCGAGGGCGACCTCGAACTTCCCGAGCAATTGCGCATCGACGCCGTTTGGACCGGCTCGAGCGCCCTCTCCGTCTCCTTTGTCACAGCCGTCGCAAAAGCGCTGCGACATCACCCGCGGACCACATCAGCCATCTTGAAATCCATCGCCGCTCGAGCCCGCGTCGGTATCAAAGCCCTACGAGATGGCGACGCCGACCGCTTCGTGGACGCCATCCGAAAAGGCGACCGCGCCATGGAGCGACTCGGCAATATCGCCCAACTGCCCATCGTCACTGACACCCATCGCCGGATACGGGCCCTTGCCCATGCCACGCACTGCGTCGCCAAACCCTCCGGCGCCGGCGGTGGAGACTTCACACTTCTCGTAAGTCCCGCCGATGCACCGGTTCCCAGCCCCATTGAATCGGACTATCTCGTCGTACCCGTCGCCTAATCATACAACCCCCTCTTTGCTTTCCATCTGGAAACCCCATAAATCTCGCAGATACCTGCTGAAGTCACGATTCGGTTCTCGTCCGTTATGTTACTCTCGCGGGGTCTCACCAACTCGTGTCGGGTGCCGCCTCCGATGGTAAATTCCTTCGGAGAACCGAGGCTGTCACGGGCCAAATAACGGCACGTCTTGGCAGTGGGTATTTCAATAGCATGGTGAATTGCGATAAGGTCGAGCCATCGCTTGGACAGTGAAACGAATGGAACTCATCGATGAAGATGCTATTTGTCTTATTCGTTGCCATGGGAGCTTGGACGATGGTCGTTTTGCCTCCCGCCACTTCGGCGGCGTGTTCGACGGAATGTGGTTCCGAGGGTGCAGTCTCCAAGCCGGGGGACTTTGATATTGGACTGCCCTTTGTGGCCGGAGAAAATGTCGAGGTCATCGCTGGCTACGGTCCTTCGGCAGGCTCGATGATGCATTGCCGATCTCACGATCCGGGCTGTGCCAATGACTATTATGCACTCGATCTCGTACTCCCCGATCACACCAATCATGGTCTCGGGCAACCGGTCGTCGCCATCGCATCTGGAACCGTTATCGACGCCGGCTGGGGAACGATGGGATGGAAGGCCTACGGACAGCGGGTTTATATCATCCACGATTACGGCAATGACGGTCATACCTACACGAGCATGTACGCCCATTTAAATAGCATCGACGTCACCAACGGACAGTCCGTGGAAAAGGGACAAGTCCTTGGCACTTTGGGGGGCTCGTGTAATGAATCCCTATCCTGCAGTAATTTCTCGATTCCCCATCTTCACTTTTCCATTCACCGCAATTCGAGTTTTGGTGGCAGTGGTAGTGGCGGATCCTATGGGGGGCGTGCAGTTATTCCCGAGCCCATTGACGGGTATTCGGGACTCGTGAATGGAGATGTCCTGGTATCTGCCAATGATGGTCCTGGAACTAGTGAGCCCGAGCCAGAACCAGAACCCGAGCCAGAACCATCAGAGTCCTGCGATATCATCGTCGATCAAATTCCCGTGACCTTGGAGGAAGATGGGCCCTGTGCGCAACGGATTGGCAATGCTCATGAGTCAATCGACGGCCACGGCGGCCATGCCTTTGCGTTGGCTGCGAGCTATCCAGCATCGGAGTCTGCTAATGGTCTTTTCTGGTCTATCAACATTCAACACGCAGGCTATTATGACGTGGAAGTCTTCGTACCCGATGGCATCAGTGAATTGACCCGTGCGGCCGTCTACGAAATCGAACACAGTGATACACTCACGACGATTCACCACGATCAACATGCGCGACGCGGTTATTGGACCAGTCTGGGAAGCCTTTATTTCGGGCCTACCACCGATGGGGAGCAATGGTTGTGGCTGGGAGATGCCTTTGCAGATGCCAGCGACGAGGGGAAAACCGTGGCCATCGATGCCGTGCGGATCAGCCCCGGCCAAGAGTGTCCCTGTCAGACGGTCGGAGACGAACTACGACAGGATTGTGCCGATGGTGGCCAGCGTTTCAGCGAATGCGATGGCTGCACGTGGGATTCTTGGACTGAGTGTGTCAACGCCGATGAGAATGACGGTTACGAAACGAGTGAGGAGGAAGATGACGGCGATGATTCCGAACCGGAATCACCGACATCCGACGACTTCACATCCGATGCCGGTGACGAAGAAGAGGACGTCGATCAGAATCCGGAGGCCTCTTTCGATGCGAGCGGCGAAGGCGATGACGAAGGTAGTGATCACGGCGTTGATGACCAAGAAGAAGGCAGTAATACGACGACCGAGTCGACCTGTGGAAAATTCGTGGTAGCGCCAGTGGGTTCGGGCTTGTTGTTCATACTCCTCCTCGTCTCAATGGGTTCTCGACGATGGCGCCAGTGCCTTGTGGCATCGCGTCGATCAGCTTGATCGCATTGGCTCGTGTCGAGCTACAGGTCGTGGGATTGACGAGCCAGAATCGCTTTGTGTTGGCTACGGCAACAGAGTTGAGCACTCTTGAGCTAAATGCCCTACTCTATTTCCGCTCTCCGGTAGAGACTCAGAGGTGACTTATGCATATAGCTATTGCTATGGCGATAGTCTTGGTAGTGCAACTCGGATGCAGCAGTTCCGAAATGCAGGTCCAAACAGGGGAGGACAACGATTCGGCCACATCGGATGTCGATATCGACCCAAGTGCCAGCACGAATTCCACCAATGGGTCGAATCAAGCGCGGGATGACGCGGGAGCAGACGGGACGCTACGAAATGACACCGGGGAAATGACGGACGTCGCACACAACAACGACACTGCTCTTTTGCAGGATGCCGAAACCAATGGCGATGGCGACCAAGGAAACGATATCGGCCACACCGACGATGTCGATCAGAGCATCGATGCCGAGCAAAGTAGTGATACCGGACAACCCAATGGCGATCAGCCGGGTGACGAAGAACTACCCTGTGACGATGGCTTCGCGTTTTCCCCCGACCCGCCTCAAACCGGTGTCATCAATACGGTGACCTACATGCATATCGAGGGGCTCGTCTATATCGGAATGATCATAACCGGAACCGGAGAGGTCATCCTTGGCGATGTCGATATTTCCGGAGATAGTCCATACTATTGGACATGGGAGTATACGGTGAGTCAGTCCGGCAAGTACGATTTTATCTTTACGCACGACGATAACGTACCCAAGGCCAACTGCGAGCGAATGGTCCACGACACAGGTCCGGCTCCCGATTGGGATTCGTCCTCGGAGTCTCCACCAGATGGGGATTGCACATGTGGCCAGGGCGCCGACTGTTCGAGTTGTCCGGTCCAAGGATCGTGCTTCGACTCCCCGTCGGACTATCATCCCGATCCCAATCAGTCCGGCTGGCAGTGCAATGATGTGGCAGAGTGCACCGATGGATCGTGCCGGATCTGGTGTCCCTTCGAACCCTGTCCGGAGGGCCAGAGCTGTCCAAATAATACCGAGGCCTGCTGGGTCGATCCCACGATCGATGATTACGAAACGGCCTGCCAACAATGCTGTGAGAGCTACGGAGCACAGTGGAATGGTAGCGGCAAGTATTGCGCCATTCCGTGATGCCAAGAGTCCGCTCTGGCCCGCACGATAGTGCTCAATTTATTCACATAATCCCCCCCGAGAGACGCACCATATCCACCGAGAGACGCACACCGCCCGGTGTTTTTGCGATCATCTGGGGCTCGAAAGAACTAAATGGTGCACGAGCACCACAAAGAAGATCGCCCCTTCACGCACAACTATATCGAAGATCTCGACGAAATGATGAATCCCGCGGTTTTCTGGCGGAAGGGTGAGGTGACAAAACGGCGACCTATTACGAGCCAGGTCGCCATGCTCACGGGCCGATGTCCGCAGCGGATCGGTCCTCGACTGGTCACCGGTCGGGAGCCATCTTGACGATCCGGGGCTCAAAGCGTGCGACGACGTCGACCAGATCGTCTTGCTCGGCCATCACTGTATCGATCTTTTTGTAGACATCAGGGGCCTCATCGAGCCCGCCAGAGAGCAATTTGACCTTTTTTTCACCGAGTTGGCTTCGCACCTCGGACCAGCCGATGCTTCGCTTGGCCTGGCGTCTCGACATCACCCGACCTGCGCCGTGAGCGGCGCTATTGAGTGATGCGACCTTGCCCCGACCCCGGACCACATACCCGGGAGCCGTCATGGAGCCGGGAATGACCCCCAACACGCCTTCTGCAGCCGGTGTGGCCCCTTTTCTGTGAACCACGACCTCCCGACCTCCGTAGTGCTCCTTCCAGGCGTAATTGTGGTGATTTTCAACACCGGCGATGACCTGTGCCGCCAAAAGGTCGGAGATTCCGCGGTGGATCATCTCGTGATTCGCCGAGGCGAAACGCCCCATCAACTCCATGGCTCGCCAATACTCTGCGCCCTCTGAAGAATTGAGATCGAGCCAGGCCAATGCGTTATGCGACTTGGAGAGCTCGGGGTGCAATTTCCGCGCTAGTTTCGAGTAATGCTTGGCCACCGCGGCCCCGGGGCCGCGACTGCCGCTATGGGTCAAAAGCGCCAGATATTGCCCGGCCGCGATACCCAATTCATCGTGCTCCAGATATAGGACTCCAAACTCCGCAAAGTGGTTTCCAGAACCACTTGTGCCGAGCTGATAGCGTGCCTTTTCCTTTAGCTTTTTGGTCACCGGCGAAAAGTTCCAGTCCTCCTCCAGGACGGGATGTTCCTGAGGATGTTCGAAAGATGCCCCCACGCCGAAGCGGGTTTGAAATTCCAGGGACTGGCTTAGCAATTTTTCGTCATCGTCGATGGCCTCCGGCGGCCGATCAAAGACGCTGAGCTTCATACGACAGGCGATATCCATACCCACGGCGTAGGGAATGACTGCCCCGTCCGTGGCCAATACACCTCCAATGGGCAACCCATATCCGCGATGGGCGTCGGGCATCAGCGCT
>SKPJ01000396.1 GCA_007119595.1 Myxococcales bacterium | reverse complement strand
GAGTAAATGTCGACCACGTGGCCACGATTCGCCAGGCCCGTGGCACCGGTTATCCAGAACCGGTAGCCGCCGCCGCGATGGCCGAATTGGCAGGTGCCGACCAGATCACCATTCACCTGCGCGAAGATCGCCGCCATATTCAGGACCGCGATGTTCGGCTGTTGCGCCAAACGGTGGAGACCCGTCTCAATTTGGAGATGGGCGCCACCGATGAGATGCTCTCCATCGCCATCGATGTGGAACCGGATATGATCACCCTGGTCCCGGAACGCCGCGAGGAGCAAACTACCGAGGGCGGACTCGACGTCGTCGCTCAAAAGGAGCACCTCGGCGAGTACCTCGCCAGGCTGTCGGATAGTGGTGCTCATCTGAGCCTTTTTATCGACCCCGATCCCGACCAAATCGCCGCCAGCGCCGAACTCGACGTCGACATCGTCGAGCTGCATACTGGCGATTATTGTGAAGCCGCATCGCCCTTTACCAATCGCCACCGGCGCACCGAATTCGACCGCGATCGAGAGCTGGAGCGCCTGCAACGAGCGGCGCGCATTGCCGACACCCTGGAGCTCATCGTCGCCGCCGGCCACGGCCTGGACTATAAAAATGTTCTCGATGTGGCCGCCATTCCTCAATTCGAGGAATTCAACATCGGCCACAGCATCGTCGGCCGCGCCGTGATGGTGGGCTTTGAACAGGCCGTGCGCGAGATGATCGACGCCCTTCACGCCGGGCGCCGCCGGGCCGTCAATATGATTTGAACCTCAGCGCGATTTCAGCGCCCGCCATTTCCCCGCGCCAAAGGCTTTTGCATGCACCTCGTCAGTCCCGACGCCATGCGCGCCATGGATCGCCACACCATCGATCGCGTGGGGATTTTGTCGCCCATTTTAATGGACCGCGCTGCACGAGGAGCCGTCGACGTATTGGTCGACTCCTTCTCCCTTTCGGAGCAGGCTCCCATCGGTATCTTATGCGGCACGGGAAACAACGGCGGCGACGGACTGGCCATGGCTACCATGCTGGCCCATCGCGGGCTGCAACCCCATGTCCTGGTCCTCGGCACACCGGATCAACTCTCCGACGACGCCCGGCTGTATTTTGACATCGCCAACGCCACGGTGGACCGAATCGACGTGGCGCCCGACGAAGAGGCGACCAACCATTGGTTTGATCGCCAGCCGCAGATGCACTTGTGGTGCGACGCCCTGCTCGGCACCGGACTGGACCGGCCCGTTGAGGGGCGTTACGCCCGTGCCATCGAGTATCTGAGATCTCAAACTGCACCGGTTTTGGCCGTCGATATACCCAGCGGACTCGATGGCTCGACCGGTCAGATTCTCGGTGTCGCCGCCCCGGCGCAGGTGACCACCACCTTCGGATTCGCAAAAATCGGTCAATGCCTCGATCCCGGGCGGCAATTCTGTGGTGAACTCATCGTGGTCGACATCGGCATTCCCGACCAGGTCCGCGATCATATCGGCGTCGACGCCGTCGGGCTCGATCGTCATTGGTTGTCCGCTCACCTCCCCAAGCGCCCCCGCAACATTCACAAAGGTGGCGCCGGCAAGACGCTCCACATCGGGGGACGTCCGGGCACCGCCGGAGCCATCGCCCTGTCGGCCCGAGCTGCCCTCGTCGGGGGAGCAGGGCTGATCACCGTCGCCAGCGATTCCCGCTGCCAGACCCTGATCTCCGGAACCACTCCGGAGGTCATGACTCAAGGAATCATCGACTTTGCCGAGCAACGATTCGATGAGCGCCGATTGGAACAGATGTTGGAACGCGCGGACACGGCGGTCATCGGGCCGGGCATGGGAACCGACGAGGTGGCCCGAGAGCTTCTGCGCACCGCCTTGTTGTCGGCCCCCGGACACCTGGTCATCGACGCCGACGCCCTCAACCTGGTGGCCACCGATGATGAATTGGCCGATATCCTTCGAGATGTCGGAACCAAGTGCAGTGTCATCTTGACTCCCCATCCCGGTGAAATGGCGCGGCTTCAGACCGCGGAGATCAGCGACGTGCTGACCGACCCCCTTCACTCTGCACAGCAGTTGGCCGATGATTTCAACGCCACGGCCATTCTGAAATCGGCGGCCACCGTCGTCGCCGCCCCCGGCGGTTTCGCGGCCGTCAATCGCACCGGCAATCCCGGCATGGCCACCGGTGGAATGGGCGACGCTCTCACGGGGCTTATCGCCGCTGCCTGTGCCGACTTTCCCAACGATGGCTTTCGCGCAGGATGCTGCGGGGTCGTCGTTCACGGTCTCGCCGGCGACCGGGCCGCCCGCACTGGCGGCGTTCGTGGCGTGACCGTCCAACTGCTGCTCGACGAAGTGGCCTCCGTCTGGCTATCGTGCCACGGATGAAGTGCCGATTCCCCATTTTTGCGATATGGATCGCGTCGATCGTCGTTGTCACCTCCACGGCCTGCACAGAACCGGCGGACGCCGTCGCCATCGGCGAGATCTGCTATCCAGAACGAGCCCAATGTCCAAATTCACAGGCATTGCAGCGCCCCGGGGTGGGACGAAACAGCCTCGAATTCACCCTGTATGCGGAAACCGACGATGACGAAATGACAACCTCTGTCATCCGCGTCACCACGCCCGACGATATCTCGCTGCCCGAGTCACGAGAGCAATCCGATGAAGGACATACGATACTCTTTGAGGCCGACTATCCACTGGCCGGCGGCGAAACGCTGCGCGAGTCCCTCGATTCCTATGATCTGACCGTTGCTACGCGTCTTTCGATTGAGCTTTTGTGCAGCCAGGGAGATTGCGAAAGCCGTTTGCAATTTCTCTACTTCTCCGACGCCATCGAATGCGTCGACGATGCTCAGTGTAGCCGCAATGAATTCTGCGAGGCGAGCTACGGCCGTTGTGCCGAATGTACAAGCGACGAGCATTGCGACGGCACACAGAGCTGCGACCGACCCACCGGTCAGTGCTTTCCTTCCACCTCTACAGGTTGTCACGCCACCTCCAACCATTGGCCCTCAACCCCGCCGTTCCTATTGTTGCTCGTACTCATAGGCGCCGGAATTCGACGTTGGTTTCGCAACTTGCCCGTAGGCCACGGACATCGAATGACGGTCGCCACAATTGGTCTGGCGGGATGTCTCTTATTGCCCATTCCAAGCGCCAATGCCGGCGGCAGCGCGTCCATGAACGCCGGCGGAGGGATGCGCGCTCTGACCGGAGATGCCGGCGATCTCACTCACCCCGGGTGGGGGATCACTGTGAATCACCAGCTCCGCTGGGGCAATTTCGCCACCCTCTTCCAACTGTCGACGAATTCCTTCCGGCTTAGCGACGCGGCGGGTGCCGACCGAGAGCGTATCACGGGATACGGTATTTCCCTGGGACCTCGAGCATACTACTCCCTGCCTCTGTCAGTGCCGACCCTGACCGAGGATGTCCACCCATTCGAGGTTTTTGCTGGTCTTAGCTATACGCGCTGGAGCATCGCCGAAAACAGATTGGCTTCGGTCACCGGACTCGATCTCAACTATCACGCCGTTGGCCCTTCGATCGGCGTTTTATGGAAGCGCAGAAGCCTTCAGTTGACCGGCCGAATTCAATACTCCCAGATCTTCGACTGGCCGGGGGGAGTCTTCTCACTGGACTTCACAGTGGGCATTGCCCCCTAAACACTACGCCATTTCTACGTTTGGAGATTTACGTACGTTTCCGTGAAGGGTGCGTTTCAGTGAAGTGATGAGGCGTTTAGCCCGTAAATTTCACGCGGATTCGTTCACGAGGCAAAGCAGGGCGCAGGGACAGGGGATGGGGATGACCGACGCAATTCACATTGCGGAGGGAGAGCGACCGACAGGGAGCGGTCACTGCCGCTGTCCATGCGCATCTGCGAAGCCGCAGTAGATTCCGCGTGATATTTGCGGGTTAGTCGTTCTTTCGGCGTTGTTCTTCCTTAAACGCCTTGAGCCGCTTTTTGAGCTTGGCTTTGCTCAACACTCTGGCCTCCACCAACAACTCAGCCATAGTCTGCAAGATTCCCTTTTGATAATCGATCTCGCGCTCGAGTTTATTGATGATCTTGCGCTGCCGGTCGACCACTTCGGCCAATGTCAACTGGTCGTCCTCCTCCTCGTCGGGAAAACTGAAAAAACCACTCTGATCGCGATCGACGGGAAAAATTGCTGACTCTTCGGTAACACTCTCCGAACGCCCGACACTGGAGTTGTCAAACCCCGGGCTTGCTTCAGCGACGAGAGCCCTGGAGGACGGATCACGAGAAGTCGAATCACCGAAATCTCCCCAGTTGACGGAAGACGATGTGGAAAGCATCGGTGGGTCTTCTGCTTTCTCCGCCGGGTCATCATCGAGGTCGGCGTCGAATTCATCGAGAGCACCGGTGAGATCATCGCTGTCGTCGTCATCGTCGAAATCCGCGAAAAAGTCGTCACTCCCATCGCCGATGACCTGCGTCTTGGGCTGATCAGCACCGACACTGGTAGCGTCCTCGTCGGGAGCGGTCTCTCGAACGAGGTCCATAAATGGATTGTCGGCGCCGAGTTCGACCTGACGGGTCGGCTGGGCGTCATCTGCGGCAGCCACATCTTTGCCCGGGCTCGTCGTCGCACCCTTGACCTTTTTGGGTCGTCGGGTGGTGCGACTGGGACGGCCGCTTCGCGAACGCTTTTTGTACACCACTCCGTGTCCGGTGCCAGAACGGGGCTTTTCATTTCCTTTGGTCGACGTCGGTGCACCCACGCCATAGTGGCGTCGCACCTCCTGCTCCACCAATTCCCGCGGTGCCATCACCAATGTCGGCGAAACCCCCGTCTTCTTGCGAATCTTCTCGATGATCGGTCGCGCTTTATCCACGTCATATACGGCGAGGCGTTGGATCCTTTCATTCCCGTCACTTCCGACAGGCAGAACTCCAAACGATCGTGCCTGCTCGACGGAAATGACTTCCGTGTTGGATTTTTTGGTATCGAAGGAACGATCCCAAAATTCAATCCCCCAAAATTCGGCCATGGCAGCCGCCAGTTCTCGCTCGTCGACATCGATCCGCTCCGTCATCTCATCGATCACCGAGCCCTCGTTCATGCTGGCGCGCAACACACAGCGCTGGACATCATTGCGCTCAACGATGCCATGATTGACGAGGTGATCGACGAGTTTGCGCTTCATAGACCAAAACCCCTGCGGTGGAACCGACCGACCGTGGGGAGATGACTACTGCCCCACAATCAACGGAATGGACTTCGCCCCCAACCTAGCGGCCACGACATTCGAAGGCAACGAATTTCCATAACAAAATGCTGGTAAACGCTTCGCCCGTGAACTGAAGTGCAACACCGGCGAGATGCACGTTTCAGTGAAGCGATGAGGGTTTTAGGGCTGCGCCCGTTTTACGGCGGCGGCCAGGGCGTCGACCTCTGCATCGATGCGCCGGCGCGCGGAGTACAGCTCCTCTGTACTCTTACACGCCGTCCCCATGCAGACCAACAACATATCCACCGGATCGGGGTCCACGTCGAAGACATCCGCCGGCATATCGCGGCGCCGTGTCTCCACGGCACCAGTAACACCGACGGGGCCGAAGATCCCGTCATTGTCCCGATACGGCCACTCGCGCATCTGTTCGAAACATCGACCGGCTGCTTCGAGCACAGCGGGCCGGCTCAACACCTTCTTCGAAGGCCAGGCCCCGGTACGCCGGGCCACGAGCTCCAACAATTGGCGTACGAATTTGGGGTTGGTGATGACCAGACCGTATAAATAGCTATCGTCGATACTGTCGAGGACCAGCCGAATCTCATCGGTGCGCAGGATATTATGGGCCGCACAGAGGTAGTCCTCGCAGATAAAACGGTCGTAGACTCCACAGTCGCGGCCATCCACCCCGTCATTTTGCAAGGGATGGACCAGACATCCGACGATCCTTGCTCGCCCTTGTTGTTCTGTTTTTGAGGGTTCGACACCGTCGACGAAGCCCAGAAATGGGCACGACGGCAATCCGGTCATCAATTTGACTTTCTCGTCGTCTTCCCAGCGCTGGCGAAACGCCTTCAGCGACGCTTCGTCATCGATCGAGGTATTCCGGTGAAACGCCCGGGTGCGTCGGCGCAGGCGCTGCATGGTCTGCGATTGCCCGTGTTCGACGTGATTGTACATCCCACAGCAGGCCCCACAGCTTTTTTTGCCGTCGGGATGGCACAACACCTTTGGCGGGCGGTCTTCACTCACAGCACCGGGCTCGCTTGTCTTTTCAATCGCATCTCTTATTGGGATTCAGCTCCCGTGCACCCTCGGGCGTCTCGAATTCAAAGCCACTTTCCGGCAGGTTTTGATTGACGCGAATATTTTGGAAGTCGATCTCATTGGTGTTTCCATAGGGATCGAAGACCGTCGTCTGAACCACCTGAAAGCTCTCCGGATCGAGGACGAATCGAAGTTTTCGATAATGAGATGTTGGCTCTCTGGGCGTCAGCTCGATCTGAGGGCGATCACCGGATTCATCGTCGATACGCTCGATCTCAAAATCCTCCGTCAGCTCTCCCTCGCCCATCAAAAAACGCAGTGTGGTCGGCAGTTGGCTGTCCTCCAGACATTGGCGAAACACCTGTTGATACTCGAATTCATAGATCCAGAATTTGGTGCCATCGCTGACGAGCATCCGGTCGCGCTGTCCATCGTCGCTGGCATCATAATAATCCCAGCGCATCATTCCCGGTTTTTTGAAATACACCCGCCCCCGTGAGCGCCGCGTCTCGCCGGCTGCAACATCGGTATAACTCTGCACGAAAGCGGCCTGAAAATCCTCGGTTTGCCCGTAAAAATGCTGCACCCGCTCGGCGAGATCGCCGGCCGACAAATCACTGACCGGTATCTGCGCAGATTCGTCGGGATCTTCCGCCTCCCCGGCAGCAGCACTTATCGAAAAGACGGTGATCAGACACAGGACCATCAATCCGATGATCTCCTGGATCCAATTGTTGCGTGGATTTGCAGACATATTCACTCCCATAGAGGTTCGACGGCCCACTCGTGGGGCCTGAGAACACGACCATCGTAACACTGGTTTATAGACGATGAGCTCATCGTTTTATTCGCTCGAAAAGATTTTGCGCCACTTCGCAGCCCCCAATGGGTTAACAACGATAGGCGCGCTTTACCACCCGCCCAACGACAAGGGGGGTGTACACCCAGGGAGATTCAGGAGACCAACTCGGTTGTTTCGCCGGGCTTGGTCTCGACCCACTCCACCTGCACGGTGTCGATCCGCTTGACGTTGGCCTCGGTGACTCGAAACAAAAGAGAGTCCCAGCGGATCTCCTCTCCAATGGAGGGGACGCTGCCGATCTGTTCGAGCAAAAACCCACCGAGCGAATCGTATTCCCCGCTGCGGGGCAATTGAACGTCGAAGAACTCCTCGATCTCGTCGATCCCGATGCGTGCATCGGCGACCACCGCAGTGGAGGACAGCTCGATCAACTGCGCGGGCTCGACGTCATATTCGTCCTGAATGTCGCCGAAAAACTCCTCGATGATATCCTCGAGGGTGATCAACCCCGCCGTCCCACCGAATTCATCGACCACCACCGCCAGGTGAATCCGCTCGCGCTGAAATTCGGTCAACAACTCCGAGATGGGCTTCGTCTCCGGCACAAAATGAGGCCTACGCAACAATTCGTCGATCTCAAAATCCCTGCCGGACGCCATCAATTGAATGACATCCTTGGCGTAGAAGAGTCCTTCGATCTCGTCGAGTGTCTCTCCGTGAACTGGAATGCGACTGTGCCCGCATTCCAGCAAGATGATCAAGATCTCATCGAGTTCCATCTCTTTGGAGATAACGACCATATCGGTGCGCGGAATCATGACTTCGCGCACCATGATGGTGGGAAACTCCACCACGGATCGCATCAAGCGCCGCCGGTCACGCGAAATTCGTTCGTCCCCGCCCACGAAGCGACGCCAGGCGATCTTATCTCGGGCCCTTTCCCCCTCCTCGGTGCCGGAGTTGTCCCCACCAAAAAGTCGGCGCAAGGCGCGGCGTACGACCAATAAAAACTGGGTCACCGGATAGAGCAAAAGATAGGGAAGCCGTATGGCCCTTAGTGCCATGCGGGCGAATCGACGGGGATGGTTTTTGGCGATTGTCACCGGCACCACATCGGTGACGATCACGGCCAATAGCGTCATCGCACCGGTGAGAGCGGCCATCGTTGCCAGGCCGGGTTGCAGCAAGTGCATGGCCCCCATCGCCGCAATGACCACTGCCGTGATAAGCCCCAGTCGATGTCCGATGGCGAGCACCATCGAGATCGGTCTGTGACGTGCGTTCCACCATGAAAACGCAGACTCCGTGGCCGACTCTCCATCGGCGCCGCCATCGACATCAATCCCCCTTTTTTCGAGTTCGTCGAGCGCCCCGATGGTGCCGGAGCAAAGCCCGGCCACCCCGATCGCCACCGCGATGGCGATCGCCTGTACAAATAGGGCTTCCAACTGTGTGGACCTGTGTTTGAGAACCACCTATCGCAGCTTCTCTATGATGCATGAGAAGCTACGTCACGTCCTATACGCCGTTGATTGATGCTAAGAATCTGCCTTTGAGTACCTATTCGCAATATAATCACTTCCAGCACCGCGATTATTTCCTGATACTACGATGTCGCGACCGGTGTCGTACAGTTGCCAACCACGAGGCAGCGTGGCATAGGTGGGCGCCGCTTCGCTCGCTTTCCTCATTTTTGTGCTCTCCAACCGATGGCCAAGCAACGCCCCATACGCAGGCTCTTTCCGATCTTGTTGCTCAACTTGACGGGATTTGCCATCGCCATTCCGGTATTGCCGGCGCTGGCCTACGCTGTCGATGGGACAGCGGTCGACGTCGGCCTGTTGTATGCGGTGCAATCGCTGGGTCAATTTTTGATGGCTCCAATATGGGGAAAATTCTCGGACCGACTGGGTCGAAAACCGATCTTATTGGCCACCTTCGCGGCTGCCGCGTTGATGGAGTTGGCGACGGCCTTCGTAGGCTCCCTGGGCCTGTTGTACGTAACCCGTTTCATCGTCGGGCTCTGCGCCGGCAACGTGGCCACCGCCAGTGCGCTGATCGCCGACAGTACGGACGGCCAAAACCGAAGCAAGGGGATGGCGGTCATTGGAATCAGCTTTGGCATCGGCTTTACGCTGGGCCCAGCCATCGGCGCTGCCGCCGGATTGGTCGCCGAGTCCGGCGTGCCGGGCATCACCGGAGCGGGACTTCCCTTCGCCGTTGCCGCCGCCATGAACGTTGTCACCCTCGGGCTCGGCGCCTTCTTGCTCATCGAGCCCACATCCAGCGCCGCCGAACGCCGGGATAACCGGGCGGCGACCCGTTCCCGAACGGTGTGGCGCCAATTGAAGAAGGGCCCCGTCTTTTTGCTCTGCGCTCTCTTCTTTTTCTATACCGTTTCGCTGACCGTATTGGAGGGAACCTTCTTCATCTATATGGAAGCGGTCTACGGCTACGACATCGTGGAGGTGGGATTTATCTTCGCCGGAATGGGTCTTTTGATGGCCCTATGTCACGGCGCCGTGGGCCCCATCTCACGGCGCATCGGTGATCTCCGCATGACGCTTTTCGGCGTCTTCACCCTGGGGATCGGCTTAATGGTGGCCCCCGTCGTGCCCGTGTTGTGGTTTTTATTGACCGCTCTGAGCCTTGCCACGTTCGGTCGCGCTCTGGTCCATCCCGGAATCCTGGCCATGATGTCGATCCGCTCCACCGGCGGCAAAGATACCGGTCAGTTGATGGGGATATTGACCTCCTCGGCAAGCCTGGGACGTATCTTCGGCCCCGCCACCGGAGGGTTCATCTTCGCCTATATCACCCCGGCTGCCCCGTTTTACTTCGCCGGTGGCTTATTGATCGTCACCGGTGTTGTGTGGTGGATCCTGTGGCGACGCTATGGAACGCCGCTGTCGTAGCAGGCCACTGTGGCCGCTGCGTCAAATTGCCACACCCCCACCGGACCTGTCTGGCTGGTCGTATTGCCCCCCCCTTTGTTAGGGTCCCTGGTGGCGTGGGGAATACCCGCGAGACCGCACCTCATTGACCGATCGATCGATAACAGCACCCAAAAACGTTTCAATTCCAGTGCTCGCTTCGGCGATCGATTTCAAGGCGGTCTTACACCTTTATTTTATACGCTTCTGTGGCGCTTTTTGCGCGATCGATATCGCCATTGACAGCCCGATGGAAGTCATGGGATTAAGGGGCCGATTCAGGGCCCTTTTCGGTCCCACCGTCGGCGTATCCATCTCGTCGATCCAATCTTGGTTTCATGGAGTGGTTGGAAGTATGAAAGCTCGCTACCTGACGATTGCCGGGGTCTTTACGCTCGCCATCGCCATCGGTTTTTCGGCCTGCTTTGACCCCCGTGAGGGCTATGCGCCGGAACAACCCTTTGAATTTAGCCACGAATTGCACGCCGGGGTCCACGAAGTTCCCTGTGGATACTGTCATACCGAACCCGGCCAGGGACCCCACTCCTCGGTGCCCAGTGTCGACACCTGCATGAACTGCCACAGCCAGGTGGCCACTGACAGCGAGCGAATCCAGCAATTGACCCAACACTGGGAGCAAGGTGAACCGGTGGAATGGGTCAAAGTCCACGACATGCCCGATCACGTCAAATTCAGCCACGCACCCCATATTCAGCGCGGTATCGATTGCTCGGAGTGTCATGGGCAGGTCAACCGCATGGACAAAATCGAAGTCACCAATGAGTTCAATATGGGATGGTGCGTTGATTGTCACCGCGACCCGGAGCACAACGCCCCCATCGACTGTGTCACCTGTCATTATTGACGGGCGCCGGAGTTTCGCCTCCAACGTTCAACTCAGAGCGCCCCGACGATACGCGTCGAGTCGGCGCCACGACCTCACAAATGGCCGTTATGAGTAAGAAAGAAAAAGATCCGGTTCTACCCAAGCATTCCGAACCCCAACCGGGGGCCTCCGTGTTGTTGCGCGGCAACGACGACGGCGATGTCACCCTCAGCTTTTCCGATGGTTCGGAATCACTGACCATGAATCGGCGTGACTTCATGCGGGTCAGCGGCGCCGCCGCTGCTACGGCTGCCATGAGCAGCGTCGCCTGCCGAGAGCCGGTACGGGAGATCGTCCCCTACGTCGATCGCCCCGAAGAAGTTCGAATCGGCACCACCAACGAATACGCCAGCGTCTGCAATGCCTGCCCCTCCCAATGCGGTCTATTGGTCAAGACCCGTGCCGGTCGTCCCTTCAAGTTGGAGGGCAACCCCAAACACCCGGTAAGCCAGGGCGCACTATGCGGCCGTGGCCAGGCATCTTATATGGATCTCTACGATCCGGACCGACTTCGGCACCCAGTGCGCGGCGACGGCTCCCAGCTCCAATGGGACGACCTCGACGCCGCCCTCAGCGAGCAGGTCCAACAGCTACGCAACGGCGCTTCCCTGCGCATCCTCACCGGTTCGATGACCGGACCTGCTTCACAGGCCTTGATCGACGATATCGTCGGCAATTTGCCCGACGCCCGCCACGTGGTCTATGAACCGCTCTCCGACGCGGCGCTCACAGCGGCTTCGGAAGCGGGCTACGGCGAGGCCCAGATTCCCCATTACCGTTTCGATCGCGCAGACTACATCCTATCGCTGGGGAGTGACTTTCTGGGCACCTGGCTATCGCCGGTGGAGTTTACCAAGCAGTTTTCCGGCAATCGCGATCCCGATGCGGAGACGATGAATCGCTTCGTCACCTTTGAGTCGAACCTGACGTTGACCGGCATCAACGCCGACGATCGCTTTCGAGTGCGTCCCGATCAATTGGTCTATGTGGCGCTGGGGATCGCCCACGAGTTGTTTGAAAACCACGGACCAGCCGGCGTGCCCAGCGGTGCGGCCCAGAGCGCGCTTCAACCTTTCGACGTCGAATCCGTCGCCGATCGACTGGGCGACGATGTCACAGCCGACACTCTTCGCGCCATCGCCGCCGAGTTGTCGGAGCACTCGGGACGCTCCATCGTGATCGCCGGAGGCGCCGCCAGCGCCACCGAAGACGGACTGGCCCTGGAATCGGCGGTCAACCTGCTCAATGCAGCCCTTCAAAACGACGGCGCCACCATCGACCGTGGCCGACCCTCCCATCAGCGCCCCTTTGACCACGGCGGACTCCAGGCGTTGATCGAAGAGATCGAAAACGACGACGTCGACGTCCTCATCGTCGACGGCGTCAACCCCGGCTACTCCCTTCCCGGCGACCTCGATTTTGCATCTCTGGCCGACAATATTGGATTTGTCGTCAGCACGGCGACGAAGCTCGACGAGACAGCTCAACACGCCGATATCGTGGCCGCGGGCTGCCACTATTTGGAAGCCTGGGGCGACTCCAGCCCCCGGGATGGCCTATACGCCATTCAACAGCCGGCTATTTTGCCGCTATATCGAACGCGCTCTTTTGAAGACAGCCTCTTGACCTGGTTTGGCGACGAGGAACAGAGCCCCGAATTGGCACAATTTTTAGAGCCAGCTCCTCCGCCGGCGGGCAATCAGCCTGGAGATAAAAAACCCTACGATCCGGGTCCGTTTTTCCGGTATCTGCAGGCTCATTGGGAAGACCAGATCTATGGAAACGCCGATACCCTGGCGAGCTTCCATCAATTCTGGGAAACCACGATGCGCGACGGTCACTTCACCGATGCTGGCGCCAACAACAACGACCAGCCCGATCTGCGCACGGCGGCAACCCTCAATTTACTTCCTTCTCAATTGCCCGACGAAGTGTCTGTTGATCACGGCGATCTCGACGGCAAGGTGCTCCATCTCTTTGCCTCAATCCCGATGTACGACGGACGCCAGGCCAATAACGGGCATCTTCAGGAATTGCCGGATCCGATCAGTAAGCACACCTGGGGTTCCTACGCCATGGTTGGCTATCGCACCGCTCAAGCTGCGAATCTGGCAACGGGCCAGGTTTTGGAAGTGGAGGCCAACAACGGCACGGTGCTGCGCTTTCCAGTGATCATTGCTCCCGGGATGCACGAAGACGTGATCGCCATTCCCCTGGGCTACGGTCGCACCGGCGCCGGCACGGTCGGTGATGAAGTGGGCCAAAACGCCTTTGAGTTGGCGCACGTCGCAGAGCACGGCGTCCACTACTCAAACCTGTCGGCCACCATACGGCGCACCGGCGAAGTCCAAGATATGTCGGTCATCAAAGGCGCCGGGGTCATCGACGAGGAACAGCATCGCATCTTGGCCACGGCCACCCTCGACGAATACCAACAGGATCCATCGGCCAACGTCTATCGCACTCCCGTGGACGCCAGCCTGTGGGAAGACCACGATTTCGGCGATCTCAAATGGGGCATGACGATCGACATGACCAAGTGCACCGGTTGCTCGGCGTGCACCATCGCCTGTCAGGAGGAGAACAACATCCCCGTCGTCGGCCGACAGGGCATCCTGGAGGGACGGGAGATGTACTGGATGCGCATCGACCGCTACTACAAACTTCCCGAGGATGCCGTCGAGGCGCGCGAGGGACTGCTCGGCGACCCGATGTATGAAGATGAACCGCTTGTCGCCTTTGGCGAGTATCTCGACAAGCCCCGGGTGGTCATGCAGCCCATGTTGTGTCAGCACTGCGACAAGGCTCCCTGCGAGTCGGTCTGCCCCGTTGTGGCCACCATGCAGAGCAATGATGGGCTCAACCAAATGGCCTACAATCGCTGCGTCGGCACCCGATATTGCGCCAATAACTGCCCCTATAAAGTGCGGCGCTTCAACTGGTTCAACTACGGGGAAAACCGAGAGGACTCGTTTTTTGCCCGGCTGTATCCGGAGCTAAAGGAACACGGTCGGCTCAACCAGGAAGAACCGCTAAACCTGGCGTTCAATCCCGATGTAACCGTGCGTGCCCGCGGTGTCATGGAAAAATGCACCTTCTGTGTACAGCGCATCCGTCGCGGCAAATGGGAAATCATGAAAGAGGGACGGCGGCGCTTTAAGGACGGAGAAGTCGTCACGGCCTGCCAACAATCATGTCCCGCCGACGCCATCACCTTTGGAAATATGGTCGACGACGAACACGAAGTCGCTCAGCAACACGCAGAAGATCGAGCGATGTACGCCCTCGACGATCTGCTGACCAAACCGGCCGTCGCCTATCTGACAAGCGTGTGGAACACCGACGAGGAGTCGGCCTGATATCGAGAAGCATCGGCGGTGCCCCGATGGGCTCCGCCGCCGTTTGACCACTGTATGTTCTGACCCATTGACGCTCGCAAGAGTCCCGGCATGAAACGAAGTGAATTACAAGGACGTCCCCGCGCCGCTGAAGGCGAGGGCCCATTTGGGGGCCCATTGGCCAAGCGGGAACCGCTGGTCGCCGACGGGAAGACCTGGAAAGAGGTCGATGACGATATCGCTCGTCATACCGAGGTGATGCCCACCAAGTTGTGGTGGTTCGCCTTCATTCCCTCCGTCTTATTGATGCTCGTCTTTGTCGGTGGCCACATCGTCAACGCGGGTACTGGTATCGGCACCACCGGCATTAGCCATCCCGTCGGATGGGGTGTCTTCATTGTCAATTTCGTCTTCTGGATCGGGATTGGACACGCCGGGACACTGATCTCGGCGATCTTATTTCTGTTCAAGCAGACCTGGCGAACAGCGATCAACCGCTCGGCGGAGGCGATGACCATCTTCGCCGTCGCCGTCGCCGGGGTCTTTCCGCTGATGCACACCGGTCGACCCTGGTTTGCCTACTGGCTGTTTCCGCTTCCCGATGGTCGCGGGCCCCTGTGGGTCAACTTCAACTCCCCACTGTTGTGGGACGTATTCGCCGTTTCTACCTACGGAACGATCTCGTTGGTGTTCTGGTATATCGGCATGGTTCCGGATCTGGCGAATCTACGCGATCGCGCCAAACATCCGCTGCGCAAAAAGATCTACGGCATTCTGTCGCTGGGCTGGACCGGTGGAAACCGGGCCTGGCGCCACTACGAGTCGGCCTATTTGATGTTGGCCGGACTGGCGACCCCGTTGGTCCTGTCGGTGCACACGATCGTCTCCTTCGACTTTGCGGTCTCCGTCATCCCGGGATGGCACAGCACCATCTTTCCGCCCTATTTTGTCGCCGGGGCCATCTTCTCCGGCTTCGCCATGGTGCTGACGCTGACCATCATCATGCGCCACGTATTCGAGTTAAAAAGCTACATCACGATCAATCACCTGGAGTCGATGGCCAAGGTCGTCTTATTGACGGCCGGAATCGTGGGGATCGCCTATATCACAGAGTTTATCATCGCCTATTATTCGGCGGTGCCCGCGGAGCGATTCCACTTTGCGAATCGAGTCCTCGGTCCCTACGGCTGGTCGGCCATGATCATGCTCAGCTGTAACCTATTGGTTCCACAACTACTGTGGATTAAGAAGATACGCCGCAGTATTGCCGGCCTGTTTATCATCTCCATCTTCGTCAATATTGGCATGTGGTTTGAGCGCTACGTCATCGTGACCACCTCTCTGCACCGAGACTTCGTACCCAGCTCCTGGGGCGTCTACGACTTCAATGTGATGGACTGGGTGCTGACCGTGGGCTCATTCGGCTTGTTTTTGACTCTCTTCTTACTCTTCGCACGGGTCCTTCCGACGATAACGATGTTCGAGGTCAAAGCTGTCATGGACCCCGAGACGGCGTCTCGCAAAAACCGCAAGGAGGTTGCCGATGGCTAATAATGACGACCATAAAGACGAGCAATCGCCAGACGACGAAACCGTCGAAGAAGAATCCGCCGAAGAGAGCCTTACAGAAGGCAGCGACGCGGAACATTCCTCCGACGACGAAGATGGTGAAACCTCTGACGACGCTGAAGCTTCCGACGAAGACGACGACTCCGAGGACGAAGGCGATTCCGACGAGGACGACGCTGAAGCTTCCGACGAAGACGACGACTCCGAGGACGAAGGCGATTCCGACGAAGACGACGACTCCGAGGACGAAG
>SKPJ01000457.1 GCA_007119595.1 Myxococcales bacterium | reverse complement strand
GCGCGTCTCTCGGGCCGACATCGCGGGCCGACATCGCGGGGCCGACATCGGATACAATTTTGTGAAAGAGGGAGATCTTCGTTGCGTTATATGAGCCCGATATCAGTTCGTTCGATCTCCATGTGGCCGCAGAACTACAGGCCCATGAGCGTCTCTCGGGCCGACATCAGGCCGCGATCTCCATGTGGCCGCAGAACTACAGGCCCATGAGCGTCTCTCGGGCCGACATCAGGCCGGGACCCATGTCCGACTGGTTCCACGAAGGGGTACGCTATATCGTCGAACACGTCGATGACGCTCGAGCCCAAAAACTCTAGGGTCTCGGTCACGCCGGACCGGTGCTGAAGCAACCGGAGGTCGTCGCCGGGGAGCTGCGGCAGTTTTTTGAGTCGATGCTTCTTCGGGCGGAAGAGTCGAGACCTGGATCCAGGATGCAGTAGAATCCACGGTCGATCGGAAGCTCCTCAGTTTTCTTCACCAAACGATCAAATTGGAGTGATCCCGCTTTCGTGAGCATTGTTTAATTGGTTTTTATCTGAAAACTAGATTGAGGAGATTAAGTATGATTCTTGTGACAGGCGCAACTGGTACCATCGGATCTGAACTTCTACGAGAGCTGGTCAGAAAGGAGGAGCCCGTACGTGCAGGCATTCACGTTCGTCCCCTGAACATCGATGGTGTGGAGACGTGCAAAATTGATTACGACGAGCCCGAGACGCTACCGCCAGCGGTGGAAGGAATCGATACCCTGTTTTTACTCTCGCAGGAAGTGGTCCACGAAAAGCCCATGGTCGATGCTGCCATAGAGGCCGGGGTTGAGCGCGTGGTCTACATCTCGTCCTTCAATGCAGACACGGACACCTTTATTGTCGGCCAGCTCCACCGAGAGATCGAGCAGTATATTCACGACAGCGGCATGATATGGACGGTCTTGCGGCCCAATTATCTGATGCAGAATTTCGTCACCATCATGGGCGAAGAGATACGCAACGAGGATGCCTTTTATGACTCCATCGGCAATGCTCGGGTGAGCCAGATCGACGCTCGAGACGTAAGTCATGTCGCCGCCCGGGTGCTCACGGAGTCCGGTCACGAGAATCGCTCCTACGACCTCAGCGGCCCAGAGGCCATCACCCATCACGAGGCGGCAGCGGCGTTGTCTGAAGCCCTCGGGCGACGCATCGAGTACGTGGAATTGGACGACGATAGTTTCCGGCGCCGATTGCTCTCACAAGGTGTACCCGAGGATTTCGTCGGATATCTCGTCGACGCCAATCGTCGCAATCGAAACGGTGAGACCGAGGACGACACAATCACCGACCATGTCCGCAATATCCTGGGCCGGGACCCGCGACCGTTTTCGCAGTTCTGCCGGGATTACGCGCCACAGCTCGGAGGATGATGAGGCTGCGTCTGTCTCGTAGGCCGTCTGATTACTCGTCTTCATTCAGGCAGCCCGCCACCCACGCTCGTCAGGCCATTTCAAAATCGGCGAAGTCAAAGCCGGGGACGACGACGCAGGCCACCAGGGTATAGCCCGCCGGCCCGCCCTCGGAGCGGGCGGATTGCCAGTGGTCGGCGGGCACCAAAACTTGCAACTGATCCCGTGGGCGGCAGCCCAGAGTGAGTGCGCGTGCGTCGGCGTTGAGCTTTTCCTTAATCCGTAGCTGGAGCGGGTCGCCCAATTGGAAGAACCAGAGCTCGTCGGAGCACACTCGATGCAGCGCGGACTCCTCGTCGCGGGGCAACAGATAGTTGATGGCCGTACCGGCGCTGCGGGGGCCACCGTGATCCGGTAGGGCCTCAGCAGGCAGTCGCAGATCGGAGCGCCAAGTCTCGCGATAGTAACCGCCTTCCGGGTGGGGTGAGAGGCGAAGATGGTCGATGAGGAAATCCAGCGAGGGAGGTTTTGTCATGGTGTAATGGCGTTGTGGAAGTAAGATGTACAGGTGCGTCTGTCGGACGGCTGTCTTGTCGCATATACACACTCCAGCATGCATAGCCCAGTGATGGTGTAAACCGAAGACTGGCCTGTATTACGGGGCTGATGTGGATGCCTCGGCCAGTTTTCGTTGGGTCGGTTTTCGTTTTCGGGTCCGTTGAGCGAACCTGCGTTGCTCCCCGGAGTAAAGCGTCCTATGGTCGCCCCGTTCACACGACAATTTCACCCGATGCGACCGTATCTCAGTCCATCTGACCACACCACGACCGGAGTGACCACCATGTACAAAGGCCACGTAAGCGCCATGCTCTATGTCAGCGACCTGAAGCTCAGCGTGGATTATTATCGCGACCGACTCGGATTCGGATTTAACGGCTACTGGGATCACGTAAACGAGCGGATCACCGACGACTACGAAGAGGCCGGTGAGCCCGGCTACGCCTCCGTAGAGGTCGGCGAAAGCAAGATCGGGCTTCACGTCGACCCCGACTTTAAGCCCGGTCATAACCGCTTCGAACTCCACGTAGAGGTCGAAGACGCCGACAAGGTCTACGAAAAGCTGAGCGCACGCGGTGTCGACGCCACCGAACCCGAGGACCAGCCCTGGGGCGCCCGCATGTTTTCGGTCACCGATCCCGACGGCCACGTCTGGGACTTTATGGAATATCTCGAAGGGGCGGAGTAACCGATCAAGGACACGGCCAAGCAGGACACCGCCAAGAGGGAAGGGCGGTTGCGGACGGTCTTTCACATATCGAAAAATCATCTCACCGAGTTTCTGTCCGACTGTCTTGACAGCGTCTCAGGCGTTTCGCGTCTTCGAGGTTGGCTGTACCGGCTACGGTCATCCGATTTGTTCAAATTGGCGAGCGTTTAGATTCATGGCTACTCCGGGACCTGGCGTAACGACAAATACGAAAGCCCCAACAGGAGTTTAGCATGAGCACACAGGACAACATCGATCTCGTAGAACGGTTTATCGACGACGTCTGGAACAACCAGAATACCGAAAACGCCAGTCAGTATCTGGCCGATGATTACGTCGAACACAATCCGATGGGAGACTTCGAGGGAATTGATGGGTTTCACACCTTTCTGGAAATGGTGCTGGAGGCGTTTCCCGATAACCAAATCGACCTCAAGGAAGCCACCGGCGACGATCGGATGGTTGCCTTCCACTACCAGATTCGCGGCACTCATAAGGGGAACCTCGGTTCCCAGGAGCCGACGAACGAGCAGTCGCAGTTGGAGGCATGTTATGTGGGCCGCATCGAAGACGGCAAAATTGCAGAGGCCTGGTATCAGTTCGACCAACTCAGTCTTCTGGTCCAACTGGGGTTGATCGAATTGCCGGACTTCATGCAGGAGCTACAACGGCAGATGAGCGGTGACGGTGAACGGATCGAGCGCGGAGGTCGCACGCCTGGCCGTCCGGGGGCGTAAACTAGCGAAAGACAAAAGACAACGGACCGAGGGAAGCGCAAGAGCCAGTAATGGCGGGAGGCAACGGTGGTCGTTGGCCATCTTGGGTGCCGTCTTTCTGCGAATCCGCGAACATTGGCAGTACCGTCGCCGAGGCCCCAGCCGGAAAGCCGACTGGGGCCTGGCATCGGCAGATGCCGTCATTAACCGTCGCAGCCCGGGAACTCAAAGGGGGGATTTATCTGGGGCAATGCGATAGGCCGCTCGTCGTCGATAGAGCCCTGCCCATCTCCCTCCGGAATATACTCATCGGCCGCTTCAGCTTGTTCGGCATCGTGCTCCGCGGCCTGACGTGCTTCCCGGGCGATCTGCACGCCGTCATCACCGGCAGGTTGACCGGCATGTGAGCCGTTATTACGGGCCTCGGCAGCGATGCTAAGGCCGGTACAGCCGGGGTGTAAGCCGTCGTGGACGCAAAATAGTCCAGCTGGACCTTCGTCGCACTCCATTGCTTCATCGCTGCCTTCGATATTGTCTTCTTCCCCCTGTGATTCCTCAGAGACGAGTTCGACTTGATAACTGGCCGCATCCAATGTGTCGGCGAGGCTGACCTCACCCAGATCGAATGGGTCCATTGCTCCATTTACGCGCACTTTGTGGTCAATGCTTCCGTCGGCCCTCGGAAAGACCATCTTGCTGGCCTGCTCGAGGCCACTGGTTCCGTTCTCGCTTATATACAATTCGTAGGTATGACCGGTGGGAAGGGCGATATTGAAACGACCGTCTGAGGCGGTCTCGAAGAGGTAGTGTGTGCCCTCGTCGTCGACGGCTATGATATCGGTCTCGGAACTGGAGTCCGAGGAGTTTTCACCGGTCAATTGCTGTGTCGAAGTACCGATCGCCTCCTCACCACCGCAGGCGCCAAGGATGAGTATCGATCCAATTGCGATCAAACTTTTTACGGCGCTTAGTTGACGTGTCGTGTCCATGGTTTTCTCCGTGACTCAGGAGTAAGTGTTGATTCGCAGACAACTTGATGGGCCCGGTTGTCTCTACACTTGTACTCGGGAGACACGATGACTTTTGTGCATCTTTGGAGTGTAACACTTCGTTCGTCGAAAATACTGGCAGTGTGAGTCACGATAGTCATCGACCACCAATGATCGCCGCAGCATCGACCGAGGGAACGCACCTTTTTTTATTGTGGGTGGACAGGAGTTGTTCTTGGAGCACCGCGCTAAACCAGTATTACTTTGAAACGCGGAGTTTTGACTTTGTCAGGACAGCGTCTGTGCGCCCGCTCTCCCTCCAGGTAGCGCTGCTGGCTGTCGGTCGACCGAACGCACATCCATCTGCCCTGACTTTGCCAAATTCTCCGGTTTCCATAGTTACACTGCTATAGAGTTCGACTGCCAGCATGCATCGTTGGCGACCAGTGCTTGTTACGTGGTCCAATGGTGAAAACG
>SKPJ01000526.1 GCA_007119595.1 Myxococcales bacterium | reverse complement strand
CTAACTAATACCGTGAGTAGTCCATTGATGAGCGCGAAAACCTGCGGTGTCGTTGGGGTCATGAGCCTCGTTCTTTTCCTCAGTGCAGCACCGCTATCCGCTGAACCCGAACCGGAGATGGACGAAGCGAAGCTCGAAGCCAGCGTCGACTCCTGGGATCGTTTGGGCGTCGACGAGCCCCGAAAGCGTGCCCGCGCTGAACTGGCAATCTTCCAGCTTTATCACGGTCTATTTTTTGGGTATCAATCTTGTTCGATCTTCGACTGCGATGACCCTGACATCGTAAATCTCCTAGCCGTTTCGGGTGCAGGTATCGGTCTCGGTGGATCCTTTTTGGTCGCTCGAGACGGCATCACCTCCGGACAGGCTCGAGCGATCAACTCCGGCTCGCTATGGGGTGCCTGGACTGGCTTTGCCTCCGCCGGTTTGCTCGGCGATTATAGCCGACCGACCATACTCCGGACGATGATGATGACGCAGGCAGCCGGAACGGCCGCCGGATATCTGTTATCGGAGCAGTTGCGGCCCACCGGCGGCGATGTGCGCCTCGTCAACCACGCCGGCTTCTGGTCAGGCATCTATTATCTGGCGATCACCGACGGCATCTTACAGATCGATCAAACCGATCGATCCCTGGCAACCGGCTTGTTGGTCAGCACCTATCTCGGTGCCATATTGGGGAGTCAGGTCGCCATCGAACGACCGATGTCGGCCGCTCGCGTCTACCTGATCACTGTCTCCGGCATCCTCGGAGCCCACGCCGGCGCTGCTATTGCCTACAGTGGCGAGTCCAACAACGCGTTAAACACCCGCCTGACAGCGGCGACGACATTGATTGGCATTACAACTGGCCTGGGCGTGGGTGCCGTATTGACCCGCGAGTTGGATCAGGATGAGCCGGCATATCAGCGCGCCAATATGTCCTTTTCGATGATCCCTACCAACGATGGTGACGGTGTGATTGGATCGCTTTCCGGTCATTTTTAATCGTAATAAAGACTCATCTTTTCAGACCAACCGACATAGCCTTTCCCTCGGCGCAGGCCACCCGGCGATGGGCCGCGGCTGTGTGCTGTTGTACCCTGGCAGTACATACGGTCGTGCTCTATTCTTTGAGGAGGAAATCCACGACCACTTTATCGAGGCATGTTCCAACACTATGAGATTGTCAATGGCTGCTAATCGCGTGGGTCTGATTCTTCTCTTCGTGCTGTGTGGGGCCTGCTTTAGTGAACCGGAAGGCGATGTCGATGGCTGTCCAGCGGGCACGACCTTCGACGCCGATAGTGATCGATGCATCGACGACCAGAGTAGCTCCGATGATGCCGGTTTTGGCCAGACTGACGCCAACAACTCCGGCAGTAGCATCCATGACGACACAGGCTCGGTGGCTGGCTCCGACGATGCGGGTTCGAATAATTTCGGGCCAAGTGGAGATGACGTCGGCACCGGTGGCAATGATGATGACACCGGGCAACAGCCGGATACGGGTGCCACCACCGACACGGGTTCCAACGGCGACACCGACAGCGGATCCGGTGGCGGCGAGGAAGACACGGGCCCCACCGATCCCTGCGATGGCGTCACCTGCGGCTCCAACGCCCATTGTGATAACGGCACCTGCTACTGCAACGATAACTATCAGGGAGATCCCGAACAGGAGTGTTTTTCCGTCTCCTCCTGCGGCACCGATGGGTGCGACGACGGCCAATGGTGCGACAGTGGGCAATGCGTCTGCAAATGGGGATTTACTGCTAGTGGCACCGGTTGCGAACGAGACGCTGCTCCCGATCCCACGCAGCGATCAGAAGCCGAGGTCTGTTCGGCTTGGAACGATATCCCCGATTCCTTTGGCCTCCAGACCTGGCAGGACGAGCCCCAGGATCAGTGTGACTGGGGCGTGCTCCACCCCGAGTACCACAACGGGGCGATGACCAAGCTCAATGTGTATCGCTGGCTCATTGGTATGGAGGCTGCCGACTCCAGTCAGGCGATGCGCGACGCCACCCAGGCTTGCGCGACCTTCCACGCCGCCGAAGGCGGAGCGCTGGATCACTACCCCTCAGAAGATACCACCTGCTATACACCGGAGGGCTACGATGGAGCAGCCAGTAGCAATCTCGCCGGTGGTTCCTCGGCGATGAGCGCCATCGACCTCTGGCTAAGCAGCCTCGGCCATCGCCGATGGATGCTCAATCCCACTCTTCAGAATACCGCGTTCGGCTCTCACAGTGGTTATGTCTGTCTCTACGTCACACAGACGGGATTTACGGACACCGCCGACTTCTACGCCTATCCCTCACCGGGATATTTTCCTCGCTCTGCCATCGTCGGCCAGTGGATGGTGACATCCAGCAGTTGGGGACTCAACGACAACGTGGACGTCGAGGTCACCCGAGTCTCCGACAATGAGTCGCTCACCGTTCAGGTCGGCACCTACTATTGGGCCGATATGAGCCGGCCTGCGTCGCTGGTCTTTCAACCCGCCGGAGTGACGAGTGGCGAGACCTATGAAGTGCGCCTATCGAACTTGACGGGTTCCCAGGACGAGCGCTCCTACGAAGTCACATTGGTCGACTGCTGAAGCCCGCCCGAAGCGATCAATCCACGGAATGCCAATCCCAGCCAAAGTTGGGGCCGTCGCCGGCGTCGACCTGGGCTTCGGCACCGTCGACGTAAAACCTGGGGTGACTTTTAATGGGGCCGATATAGGTGATGCAATCGCCGGGATAGACAAACGAAGAGCGGGTCTTGAAGGTCGTCTCGTACTCCCCATTCGGTCCGTAATTCATCACAAAGCAGGTATCACCGGCGCATGACCAACTCGTGTCAGTGAGCTCTCCAGCCATTCGGACGATCCGCCCGTAATGCTCATCGGTGTCGAGTTGCTGATCATCCAATTCGATGAAGGAAACGGGCGTATCGTTATCGATGATCGTCCAATCGGAGTAATCGTTGAGCTGAAGAGTGCCGTGAAAGATTTCGACGCCGTCAACATCGAAGCTGACGCGGTCTCCGACGCTTGGTTCTGCGTCGACCGGATTGTCTTCATGAGCTCGAAAATAAACGCCGGCATCGGCGTCGCCGAGCCAGTAGTTCGTATCCGAGCGGTATTCGACGGCCGTCACCGTCGCCCCGTCGATCTCGATGGTTTCATCGAATTCTATATCGATCACCTGATTGGAGATTTCATCGGAGCTATAGCCATCGAGGACGTCCTCGACTTCAGCGATAATATCGCCGAGCCCCGAATGATGGGTGAAGGGGCCGGTGGTCGGCGTGCCACCGGCGTTATCTATCTCGTCGCCAGTTCCTATTTGGCCATAGAATTCGTCATCGACTTCGCAGGCAAAGGTGGACACCTCTTCGCATTGTCCGGCGTTGCAGGTTTGTTCCGAGCTACAGGCTTCATCGCACTGCCCGCAGTGTTCGTCATCGGTTTGTAGATCCACAGTACCGGTACAGGTTACGGCATCGGCACCGTCGCATTCCCAACTGCCGCAATCACCACACTCCGTACCCGGTTCGCCGTCCAATTCCTCGGTTCCACCACAGGCGTTGCTCTCATCTTCGGCGCAGGTGACGGTGTCGTCGCCGTCACAGACCCACTGTCCCGCGTCGTCATTACACGATTCGCCGGGCTCATGATCGAGCTCTTCTGTACCACCACAGGCATTGGTTTCGATATCGCAAACGACGGCATTGTCGCCGTCGCATACCCACTCCCCAGATCCGTCTTCACAGGACTCGCCCGGTTCGCCGTCGAGCTCCTCGGTGCCGCCACAGGCGTTTTCTTCAATTTCACAGACGACCTGGTTTTCCGCGATGCAAACCCACTCTCCGGCGCCCTCTTCACAGGACTCGCCGGGCTCGCCGTCGAGCTCGGCCGTGCCACCGCAGGCGTTTTCATCGACCTCACATACGACCGCGTCGTCACCGTCGCACACCCACTCCCCAGCGCCGCCTTCACAGGATTCGCCGGGCTCGCCGTCGAGCTCGGCCGTGCCACCGCAGGCGTTTTCGCCGACCTCACATACGACCGCGTCGTCACCGTCACACACCCACTCCCCAGCGCCCTCTTCACAGGATTCGCCGGGCTCGCCGTCGAGCTCTGCGGTTCCGCCGCAGGCGTTCGCATCGATGTCGCACACAAGCTCGTCATCGCCATCGCAAACCCAGTAGCCAGCGCCGTCCTCACATGGCTCACCGGGCTCCACATCGAGCTCTTCGGTACCACCGCAGGCGTTTTCTTCGATCTCACACACGACCTCGTTTTCACCGTCGCACCCCCACTGACCGGCGCCGTCCTCACATGGCTCACCGGGCTCGGCATCGAGCTCTTCGGTACCGCCGCAGGCGTTTTCCAACTCCGGCCCGGTGTCGGTTTCCACATCGTCAACGGGATCGGGGTCGGCATCGGGCTCGGTTTCTACGTCATCGGCGGGAGCGGCATCGGGAACCGTCTCGACATCGTCGGTGGGACCGGCATCGGGAATGCTCTCGACATCGTCAGCGGGACCCGCATCGGGCCCGATTTCGACGTCATTTTCACCATGGATATTGGCATCTGAATCAGCGCTCGGATCTTCCGACCCGCACCCCGTCAAGAGCAAGAAAAACAGAACACAAACTCCCACGATGCCGTAGCGACAAGATCGGATTCCAAACGATAACGGACGCATGATGATTGGCCTTTTTCAATTTCTACAATGTATATTCACGGTGAACAGACAAAACCGAGTCGGGCACGGTAGTCGCAATGGGATTGTGTTTAAAGCCCTTCTCGGAGCACACATGATATACCGCACCGAACTCACCTTGAATGATATGGGG
>SKPJ01000580.1 GCA_007119595.1 Myxococcales bacterium | reverse complement strand
TTCTTCGCTGGATTCAATGCCGATCGAGATCGGGGGTGAGGGGGGAAGTCGTGGGGCATTGGGTCCGTCGCACCTCAGATCACCGTTGGGGTCGAGGGTGCAGACAAAGCCACGGCCCACGGTCAGGTCAGCGGCCAGCGGAGAGGGAGGCTCGATGGGAGGGCCAGCACTCTCGCAGATTGGCCGATTGCTGAGGTCGAGGGCACAGATCACATCGCTGCTGACTGAGATCTGGCTCGTCGGTTCGTCAAATGGTCGCTCGATCCATGCGTTTTCCCCCCAGCACAGACTGGGCTCCCAGGGGCCCGTAGCGCAGGTATGTCCGTCCCCGGTGGCGATGAGATGAAAGGGCCCCGAGGGGAGTCGGCGGTGATCGGCATCGAGCAATCCCCAGCAGATGGGATTTCCGGCGGAGTCCAGTCCACAGCTGTGATGGGCGGCAGCGTCAATATAAAGGAGCAATTCAGACGGGGTTTGTATCCGGATCGTTGGGTCATCGCCCCAGCAGATAGGGCGCGATGTGGAGTCCAGGCCGCAGAAGTGACGGGCTCCGGCCGCGATGGTGACGAAGAGTTCACGCGGTGGTTCAAGCACGTCCGCATCTTCGTGCAGGGGCCAGCAGAAGACGAAACCAGCATGGTTCAACGCACAGACCTGATGATCCGAGACGGCGATCTCTTTGATCTCACCGGGAGGGCGCGGTGGCGGGAGGTGGAGAAATTCTTCCACCGGATCGGAGACATCGGGCAATTCGTGTAGTTCGTCGGGAGCGGGTATCCAGGGCCCGGGAAAGTCCTCTTCCGATTCGGGAGGCGGAGGCTGAGCAGAGGCCGGATGGAGCAGCAAAGAGACCAGTACCCAAGCAGCAAAAACGGTGATCAAACTCGACAGGCGTGAATTCTTCATGACAGTCACCAGTGGGTGGAAGACTACATTCCATCCCTAAAGTTAGGTGCCGGCAGAAGCTGATCAACGACGGGAAGCACAAAAACGGGCGCCCATCTCACACAGGTCCATCTCAAACACCAGGTTCTTAGGATTCCTTGACGCTTTGGCCAAAGTCTTGTTTGGCTTCGGCAAGAAATGCCCTTTCCTCGGGGGTCGACGGGCGTCCGAGAATTTTGTTTCGGTGGGGGAAGCGCCCAAATTTGGCGATGATATCGCGGTGTTGGCGCGCGTAGTCGGCAAATCCCTGGAAGAGCTCTCTTTGCTCCTCCGGCACCTGGGCGACCAGTTCTTCCATCAGCTCTACACAACGCTCCTGATGACCGAGTTGCTCAGCATGCTCAAGAGGCATATAAAAAAATGCACGGGCAACGGGGGACACGGCGCGATCGTGTTCGCGATCGATCCCATTGAGAGCACTCGACAGGCCTCGGTCATCGAAGGCGAAGGCTCGCGGGGTGCCTCGATGAATATTACGGCTGAATTGATCGAGCAGTAATATCAGAGCCAGATGCTCCATCGGATCATCCTCCCAGGAGTCGTATTTACCGCGCCCTGCGAGCTCCAGATCATCGCCAAAATACTGGCGCATCTCGCGATCTACCTCGTTCCCGGCAGCGAACCACAAGGAGGCCTTTTCAAGAGCTCCGGTGCCCGACGTTACGGCGTCGACGGAGCCAAACCAATAAGTCAAAATTTGATTTTGCCTTGTCATTTTCCTGCTTGTATGAAGGATAGCCCACTCATGGGACACAGAAGAGCCGCGTGGTGTTGGGTGGGCACGTGTTCTCTGCTACATAGGTCGTGTCGCCATTGGACAATACAAACAGATCAAGGAGAGACAAGTGAAGTTGAAGAGAGAAGGAATACTAGTAGGAGCCATTGTCATTGGATTACTCATGGGTTGCTCGAGCGTCAGCGACCTGGCCGACGGAGACATCACTGATATGTCGCCGGACGATATGGCCGCTGACCTGCAGGATCAGGCCCAGGAGCGAGCCGAAGCAGAGGTCGAGGATCGCGCCGACGCAGCGCAAGCAGAGGTCAAGATTCGAGCGACCGTCCAATCCCCGCACCGTTCCGATGAAAATACAGCGCGCGATGAGTACCGCAATCCTGTGGATACGCTCACCTTTTTTGGTGTGGCACCGGACCAGCGGCTTATTGAATTGATGCCCGGTGAAAGTGGGTGGTACGCAGAAATCTTGGCGCCACTGATTGCTTCGGAGGGTACCTACACCGCTGCGTCGCCTCATATTGAGGAAAATGCCTCGGGCGATGAGATCGCCGCTCATGTCCCGGAGGAATACCAGGATCAATTCGAGCAGGCCTCTACCCTGGTCAATATGGACAATATTCAACTGGCGCGCTTTGCTCCCGGAGATGCGATTACTCTCGGTGAGCCGGGCTCGGCGGATACGGTGTTGACCTTCCGAAACCTGCATTCACTATACAACGGCGGGCATCTCGAGGAAGCCCTGGCGGCGGTCGAAGAAGTGCTGGTTCCAGGCGGTGTATTCGGTGTGGTTCAGCACCGCGCTCCCGAGGGAAGTGACCCGGAAGAGACAGCTCCCAAAGGTTATCTGCCAGAGGCCTTTGTAATTGAGACCATTGAAGCCGCCGGTTTTGTGCTCGAGGAAACCTCGGAAGTCAACGCCAACCCGATGGATACGGCGGATCACGAAGATGGTGTGTGGGCCCTTCCCCCCACCCTTCGCGGTGGTGAGGAAACGGCGGAGCAATTCAAGGAGATCGGCGAAAGCGATCGCATGACCCTGCGCTTCGTCAAGCCCGAAGATGCCGACGCCGGTGAAGTAGCTGCCGACGACGACGCCGAGTGATGGCCTCAGGCCATGTCCCGTTTACGGCAAAGGGTGACTCCGTCGCCTACGGGCACCATCGATAAGTCGATTCGTTGATCTTCGTGGAGTTTTTCATTGAGGACACGGATCGCCCGGGTGTCCGGGTCGTCGACCGCTTGGTCGGCGACCTTGCCGTCCCACAATACATTATCAATCGCGATCAGGCCGCCCGGACGCACCAGGGTCAGTGCCCGCTCGTAGTACGACTCGTAACTTTCCTTATCCGCATCGATGAAGACGAAATCGTAGCTGTCCTGCTCTTCGTTTTCGACCAGTTTGTGCAGAGTCTGCATCGCAGGCGCCACGCATAATTCGATGCGGTCCATCACGCCTGCCGATTCCCAATAGTGGCGAGCTCGTGAGGTCCATTCCTCATTGATATCGCAGGCTATCAGACATCCTCCCGGGGGAAGTGCAGAAGCAATCCACAGTCCACTATAACCGGTAAAAGAGCCAATCTCGATGGCTCGCTTGGCTCCGATAAGGCGTGCTTGTAGGTGGAGAAATTGGCCCTGTTCGGGGGCAATCTGCATCCGAGCCATAGGTAGTTCTGCGGTTTCTGTACGGCAGCGTCGAAAGGCCGGGGGTTCACGAAGGGAAACCCCCTGTAGGTAGGAGTAGAGTTGATCGTCCAGCGGCAGAGTGCGAGTACTCATCACGGTTCTCCCCGAAGTTGCGTCAAGTTCGATTCACCACCCATAACGATCTTCACCGCAGGGCGAATGGCAAGGTGATTGGTGGGGCCATCCATCATTTCGCTGGTCGCCGGTCGCCGGGTTTCAGGCAACTGTGATCGTCGGCTTACGAGCCGGTATGCGAAGCGAGGGTGAGGGTTTGGCCGGTTTGTTCATCCGGTGTAAAGCTAAGCGTCAGTTGCTCTCCACGGCGATGAAAGACGTCGGTCGTACCCTGGGTGTCGATGGCGATGCCAAATTTGTCCTGCAGCTTGTGAAGGGGTTTATCGATATCCCGTCGACTCCAGCCGTCTTGAGCGAGGGCGCGCAGATAAAACGTGCGTGTCTCCTCAAGGCTGCGGGGACCGATAAAGCTGAGGGTGGCGCGGTGCGACGAATTCGGGTTGTCATCGGCGAATCGGGTCAATCGGGTACATCCGGGACAGGAGGGAACGGTTGCATCAAATGCCTGTCCAGTGGCGTGAGAGCCCGGAATCATGCGCTCGAAGTCGAAGGTCTCATCACTCCATGTGGCAATGATCGAGGTGTTCTGGCTATTGGATGGGCGGGTGATCTCGATAAAGCGGTGAGCCCGAAAAAGTTCGTCCAGGCTGTCGGCGTGTCGGTGGGCCTCGGCGAGCTCCTCGTTTGAGCGGGCGTTGTTGGCGGTGACCACCCCGCGAAGGGCGATCTTTTCGCCGCTGATAGCAAAGGGAACCAGCCCGCCCGTGAGCGCTGTCTTTGCGCGGTGGATGGCATCTTCGTCGGCGAGATCGACGTAGATGCGGTCATTGAGTCCCTGGTTGCGAAATTCCTCTTGATATTCCGCCATCACCTGACGCGGGCTTTTGCGCGAGGTGTTACTGGAAAAATAGACCGTATTGCCATTGAGATTAAAGCGCTGGGCCTCGTCGTGGCCCAGGTGCTCTAAAGCGGTGTCGAAGCGCTCCGTATTGGATCGCTCAAAGGGGCTCAACCAGGCCACGTCGGCGTGGGATTCGGCGACCGTTCCCGACGTGCCCAATACGGCGATCGCAAAACCGATGGCGGCGATGAGGGCCCCGCAACCGAGCAATTTAACGCCAGTCCACAAAAGGGAGCCAGTGTCGTCCTCGGAGCCATTCACGGTATCCTCCTCGCTCGGAGAGCCAAAATCCAGTTTCCCCGTTTGCGGGGAGCAGTAAATAGTGTTTAATTGTAGCCGAACGCACCGAGAAATCAATTCCACACATGCCGCACCATACTTGAGTCTACGCCCGGTAGGACGCACAGTAGAGTCGCATCTGTATCCGACGGGGCCTACCCCGCCGATGTAGCGATGGACACTCTCAAATGGTCCGTGGTGAGCGCAGAGTGAGGAGTAG
>SKPJ01000418.1 GCA_007119595.1 Myxococcales bacterium | reverse complement strand
GCAACGTCTCGTAGACCGCTTCGAATCCCTCGGTGGCTCCCCGCTGGGTATAGACCCAGTTGCGAAACCGAAATGGCTGCAACTGCTTGGTCCCCACGCGCCCCTGCTCTTTGTGGCGCACATGGCCCACCAGAGATCGAGCCGGAAGATCGGCCACCAGAGATGGAACGTCCACCGACGCCGCCTTGCGCTTGGGGTGCTTGCGCAACAGGGATCGGCCCTCCTGCAACCAACCAATCCCCAGCCCCACCCGGTCCTGGGCTTTGATTGCACGCAGGGGACTGCCGACCTGGTTCATGACCACCGAAGTCAAGCTGTCATCACTGCAAATGTAGCCGAATACCTGCGACATAGTTGGTCTCCTCACCGTACTGCGTTCGTTGCGAGGGTGCTCTTGTCGAACTCTAGATGACAAATGGGAACACCTCTGAAATGATCCTCTCACTGGCGTCTTGCGACTCTCACCCATTCAACATCATGCAATGCTCATTCCAACAATGGTCCGCGATGGCCCTATTGGCACTTACCACGTTGACCGCCTGCTACTCTCATACTGGCAAGCCCCTCGACGCCGACCAAAACCGATGGCATCAATTGGCCATCGAGGCCTGCCACCGAGGCGATCAATCCGCCTACGAGGCCCTCATCGCACGGGCCGGCATCGAAAAAGAGCACCGAACCTCCTGCCAAACCGAACTCCCAGACGATGATACCACGTCCGTTGATCATCGCTAAATTATCTCTTCTGCTACGACCCACCCTTCTTTAGATCAGACAATTCGCTGGCCGCGATTATTTCCCCCATATAAACTCCTCACCTCTGCTTTACTCCACGGTGTCATCGTCGGTGACTTCATCGCCTCCCGACTCCTCGAGCTCTTCACCCATTTCCTCATCCGGTACTGCTTCATCGGGTTCGCCGTCGACCTCTTGTTGCTGCTGGGCCTCGATGCCTTCCTCCAGGATGGGAATCATATCCTCATCCGGAGGCCACTGCATGCCGAGCGGAAAGATAGTGCCCAGTTGACGTGGCTCCCACTGACTCAAGTCCTCCGGCGCGATCTGGTCGCCGAGCCACCCCGCTGCCGCGGCGTGGGCCGTCACGATCCCGGCATCGCTTTGAGCCCCCACTACTTCGGCGATCACCGTCGATGGCCAATGACCATAACTGGCGACATTCTCTCCCGCCGTATTGGGCATCGGTGCCACCAGAGCGATCGTGGCCACCAGTGACGCTCCAAATACCCAGGGCCGATAACTTCCCCTCTTGGCGATCTTCTTTAACACCACGGGCATCGAAAAGACGATCATCGTCGACACCAACGCGATCAACCAACCGGCCGCAACCCACTGGCCGAGATAGACCCCCAATATCCACCACAGCACGACGGCTGGAGAAAACCAAAATACGGTCTTTGCCACCTTCAGGGCGACCTGCTTTTTGCCTCTCGACGAGTCCTTTTGGGCCGACTCTCCGGCCTCGTTTTCCTGTTTCTTCTTTTTCTTCTTCTTTTTCTGTTTCTTCTTCGCCTTCGGCGCAGCGGTCAATTCTCCCTTCTCCTCCAGGGCCGCAAATTCACCGGCCAGATCATCGTCTGGCTCCGCGGTCGTCGTCTGGCCGGTGGACTTCGACTCCGCGTCGGCATCGAGTTCGCTCAAAAAGGCGTCGATATCACCGATATCCTCGCCGGCACCACCGCCCTCAGAGCCCTCCCCGGCTGAGCCGGATCGCCCCTCCAGATCCCGCAACAGGGCATCATATTCCTCGTCACTCAACTCGTTGTTGTCATCACTCATGACTCGACCTACCTCAGAAAGTAGCCAGACAACCCGGTTGCCCTGCGTCGATTGACGAGTTTTCATCGGGTCGGCAAGGGAGCGTCTCCGATCCTCATCGCCTCTTCTTCGCCGGCGTGCAATTGCCGAGTTCGCAAACCTGAATCGACGCCAAAAACCACCCGTCTGCTGCCAAACAGTCACATCTTACAAGCTAAGAAAAATACGCGTCGAAGCAAATTTCAACCCCCGCCATGGGCTGCCACATCATCTGGCAACTCGCTTCCCATCAGGCCAACAAAAAACGCCACCGACCCAATCCGGCCGATGACGTTTTTTTTCTCCATGATCTACATCGCTGGTCATTTGAGGGCCATGATGAGGCCCCATCTTACATTCATGATTTACGATGTCATTCGCCGGCGGCGATCTCTTCTTCGATCGTACCGAAACGCTCCTTGATCTCCGCCGGCAATTCCTCCGGCGGCTCGACCTGGTGGCGCAACTTCTGGTATTGCCGGGCACCGGTTCCAGCCGGGATCAACCGACCCATGATGACGTTTTCCTTCAACCCGCGCAGATAGTCGACCTTGCTGGCCAAAGCGGCCTCGGTGAGCACCTTCGTCGTCTCCTGAAAGCTCGATGCGGAGATGAAGCTCTCCGTCGACAGCGACGCCTTGGTAATACCGAGCAACAGATCCTGGGCCACCGCCGGTTGAGCTCCCTTCTCGACCAATTTGAGGTTGACCTCCTCGAAATGAGGACGATCGACTTGCTGTCCGGTCAAAAAGTCACTGTCTCCGACCTCCACGATCTGGACCTTGCCCAGCATCTGCCGGACCACGACTTCGATATGCTTGTCGTTGATATCGACGCCCTGCAGGCGATAGACCTCCTGGATTTCGTCGACCAGGTACTTCGCCAACGCCTTGCGCCCTTTGACCCGCAAAATATCGTGGGGATTCTCCGAGCCCTCCATCAGTGCCTCACCGGCCCGTACGCGGTCCCCTTCGAGCACTGTGATGTGCTTGTTTCTCGGGATCTTATAGGACTTCGGATCGCCGACATCGGGGGTGACGACGACGGTGCGCTTGCTCTTGGTTTCGCGTCCGTAGGAGACAATCCCACCGATTTCGGTGATGATCGCCTGCTCCTTCGGCGTACGAGCCTCAAACAGCTCGGCCACCCGCGGAAGACCACCGGTGATATCTTTGTTTTTCGTCGTCTCTCGCGGAATTTTGGCCATGATCTGACCGGGTTCGACCTTTTCGCCTTCGTTGACGAAGATCGCCGCCCCGACGGTCAAAAACTGACTGGACACCGTCTTTCCACCCTCTTTGTCCAAGATCGAGATCTTGGGACGGACACTGGAGTCACGGCTTTCGATGATCACCTTCCGGGAAAGCCCGGTGTTCTCATCGACGCGCTCTTCCATGGAGATTCCCTCCACGATTCCCTCGAACTTGACCACACCGCCGATCTCGGTGAGCACCGGCGTTGCAAAGGGCTCCCATTCGGCAAGGGTTGCTCCCTGCTCGATCTCGTCGCCATCGCTGTAATAAAGCCGGGCGCCGTAGACCAGCGGGTAGCGCTCGCGTTCGCGTCCATTTTCGTCGACCACCGAGACTTCGGAGTTTCGAGTGGTCACGATATTGACGGTCTGACCGGCCTCTTCTCGCTCCACGAGACTCATGTCGTGAATCTTGACCGTTCCGCTAAAGCGAACTTCGTGGGCCGACTGCTCTACATTGAGCGATCCCACACCACCGATGTGAAAGGTCCGCATCGTCAACTGGGTGCCGGGCTCGCCGATGGATTGGGCGGCGATGGTACCTACCGCTTCACCGACGTTGACCAGACGACCCCGCGCCAGATCTCGTCCGTAACACCGAGCACAGACCCCGTCTCGAGTCTGACAGGTCAAGGTCGACCGAACGCGAATGCGCTCAATCCCGGAATCCTCGATCAACTCCGCCTTGTCCTCACCGATGGCGTCGTTGGCCTCGACGATCATCTCGTCATCCTGATCAAAGACCGGCTCCAGCGCCACGCGGCCCAAAATCCGGTCGCTGAGACTCTCGATGATCTCGCCCCCTTCGTATAGCGCCGTCATGTCGATGCCATCGAGGGTTCCACAATCGAACTCGATGACCACACAATCGTTGGCGACGTCGACCAACCGGCGGGTCAAATATCCGGAGTTCGCCGTCTTCAACGCCGTGTCGGCAAGTCCTTTTCGGGCCCCGTGCGTGGAGATGAAATACTCCAGCACCGTCAGTCCCTCTCGGAAATTGGCCGTAATCGGCGTCTCGATAATCTCTCCCGACGGCTTCGCCATCAGTCCACGCATCCCGGACAACTGACGCATCTGCTGCGCCGAACCTCGCGCTCCGGAGTCGGCCATCAAATAGACCGGATTAAAGGATTTGGAGATGATCGTATCTCCGGTGACGGGGTCGGTAAATTCCTCGGTCGAGATATCCTCGGACATCTGATTGGCCACCTCTTCGGTGGCATTGGCCCAGATATCGACCACTTTATTGTAGCGCTCTCCATCGGTGATCAGACCTTCGGTATACTGACCGTCGATCTCGGCGACTTCATCCTGGGCGCCAGTAACGATATCCCACTTCTTTTCAGGTATCTCCATATCGCCCACGGAGACCGAAATCCCGGCCTTGGTGGCCTGATCGTATCCAATGGTTCGAATCGCATCCGCCACCAAAACGGTGGTCTTGTTGCCCTCCATTCGATAGCAGACGTCGATCACGGTCGACAGCGCTCCCTTGCCCATCGGCTGATTGACCAACTTGAAGGGAACGGCGTCCGGCAAAATCTCGTAGAACAACACCCGTCCACAGGTGGTGTCGATGATCTCCCCTTCGTAGCGCACCTTGATCTTGGCCAACAGCTCGATTTTGTCGGCATCAAAGGCCATCCGAACTTCTTCAAAATTGGCGAATAGCCCCTGGATCGGCCGTCCCTCTTCGTCTTCGCGATACGCCCCCTTGGCAAACGGGCGCTCACTCGTCATGTAGTAGCAACCCAAGACGATATCCTGCGAAGGCAAGATGATCGGACCGCCATTGGCCGGTGACAAAATATTGTTGGTGCTCAACAAAAGCACCCGCGATTCCATCTGCGCTTCCAACGACAGCGGCACGTGCACCGCCATCTGGTCACCGTCGAAGTCGGCATTGTAGGCCACGCATACCAATGGGTGGATGCGAATCGCTTTCCCTTCGATGAGCACCGGCTCAAAGGCCTGTATCCCCAATCGGTGAAGGGTGGGCGCCCGGTTGAGCAATACCGGGTGTTCCTTGATCACCTCATCGAGAACATCCCAGACTTCTGCGACCTCCCGTTCCACCAACTTTTTGGCGGATTTGATGGTCGTGACATAGCCCTTTTCCTCAAGCCGGTTGTAGATAAAGGGCTTGAACAGCTCGAGGGCCATCTTTTTGGGAAGACCGCATTGGTGCAACTTTAGACTCGGTCCGGCGACGATGACCGAACGTCCCGAATAATCGACCCTTTTTCCAAGCAGGTTTTGACGAAACCGTCCCTGCTTTCCCTTGATCATATCCGATAGCGACTTCAGAGGCCGCTTATTGGGTCCGGTGATCGTCTTGCCCCGGCGACCGTTGTCGAACAGGGCATCCACCGCTTCCTGAAGCATTCGCTTTTCGTTGCGAATGATGATCTCCGGAGCGTGCAGATCGAGCAGCCGTTTGAGTCGATTGTTGCGGTTGATGACCCGCCGATACAGATCGTTTAGATCGGAGGTCGCGAATCGACCCCCATCTAGCGGTACCAGGGGGCGCAGATCCGGGGGAAGCACCGGGATGACATCGAGTATCAACCACTCCGGAAGATTTTTGGAATCCCGGACGGCCTCTACGATCTTTAGCCGCTTGGCGATGCGCTTTCGCTTCGCCTTGCTCGTCGCTTCCTTCATCTCGGCGCGCAACTCCTCCGAGATGCGAAGAATATCCATATTCCCCAGCAGTTCTTTGATGGCATCGGCCCCCATATGGGCGTCGAAGACATCTCCGTACTCCTCGAGATACTGCATATACTTCGGCTCCGAGAGAACCTCTCCCAGCGCCAGCGGGGTCTTGCCCGGCTCAGTGACGATATAGGCCACGCAATACAGAACCTTTTCCAGATCCTTGAGCGTGATATCCAATAGATTTCCGATCCGCGACGGCAGGCTCTTCAAAAACCAAATATGGGCCGTCGGCGTCGCCAGATTGATATGTCCCAATCGCTCCCGGCGCACCTTGGATTGAATGACCTCCACGCCGCACTTTTCACAGACCACGCCGCGGTGCTTCATCCGCTTGTATTTTCCACAGATGCACTCGTAATCCTTGACCGGTCCGAAGATCTTGGCGCAAAACAGCCCGTCTCGCTCCGGCTTAAACGTTCGATAGTTGATGGTCTCCGGCTTTTTGACCTCGCCGTGACTCCATTCGCGGATCTTCTCCGGACTGGCGATCCCGATCCGGATGGCGGAAAAACTGAGCGGATCTTTGGGCTTTTCGAAGAAGCTGAAAATATCTTTCAAGGTACCCTCCTTAAGGGACGAAAGAGGTACTTACGCAAATAGGTGTTCTCGCAAACCGCGACGTCTTATCTACATCTGCTTTCGATGACTGTTGTGCTCAGGCGACATCCTCGAGCAACTCGACGTTGAGGCATAGAGAGTGGAGTTCTTTGATCAACACGTTGAAACTCTCCGGCATCCCCGGGTCGAGCGAGAAGTCGCCCTTTACAATGGACTCGTAGATGCGTGTGCGACCCTGAACATCGTCGCTTTTGACGGTCAAAAACTCCTGGAGCGTATAGGCCGCTCCGTAGGCCTCGATAGCCCACACCTCCATTTCTCCGAGGCGCTGACCACCGAATTGGGCTTTACCGCCCAGCGGCTGTTGGGTCACCAGACTATAAGGGCCAATCGAACGTGCGTGAATCTTGTCGTCCGCCAGGTGATGCAATTTAAGCATATACATCACACCGACGGTCACCGGTCCGTCAAAGGACTCGCCGGTTCGGCCGTCGTACAATTCGGTCTGACCGCTATCGTCATGTCCGCCGAGGCGCAACATCTCTTGAATCTGATCTTCGTCGGGACCATCGAATACCGGGGTGGAGACGTGACATCCCTCGCGCAATGAATCTGCGAATTTGAGGATATCCTCATCGCCCATGGCCTCGATTTTTTCCAATTGATCGTCGGCGGTGTAGACCTGCTTTAGGAAATGGCGCAGATTTTCCGGCTTTTGCGATTCCTCGAGCATCCGGGCGATCTGCTCTCCGAGCCCTTTGGCGGCCCAGCCCATATGGGTCTCGAGCACCTGACCGATATTCATCCGGCTCGGAACGCCGAGGGGATTAAGGACGACGTCCACCGGCGTTCCATCCTGGCGAAACGGCATATCCTCCTCCGGCAGAACACGACTGATGACGCCTTTGTTTCCGTGGCGGCCGGCCATCTTGTCACCGACCTGCAATTTCCTTTTGATCGCCACATGAACCTTGACCATCTTGATGATGCCGGGCTGGAGATCGTCTCCTTTGCGGATCTTTTTGATCTTCTCGCCGTAATTCATACGGATTTCGAGAATCTCGTCCTCCACATCGCCCAAAATCGTCATCAACGTGGCCGTCGTCTCCTCATCGATATCGAGATCCGGCCAGTACCTACGAGGCACATCGGCGAGGGTCTCTTCCGTCAACTCGGCGCCGGCCTCGATGAGCACCTGCTTGGACTCATCGATGAGATCGGTCTGGGTCTTTTTGCCGAGCAACAGATCGTGCATTTTTCGATAGGCCGCATCGCGGAGGATACGAATCTCATCGTTTTGATCTTTGAGAAGGCGAGCCTCCTCGGCATCTTCGATCTGCTGGGTACGGGCGTCTTTTTCCGCCCCTTCTCGATAAAAGACCTGAGCGCCGATGACCGTGCCCTTGGTGCCCGGTGGCATGCGCTTTGAGGTATCGCGGACATCGCCCGCTTTTTCACCGAAGATGGCCCGGAGCAATTTTTCCTCCGGCGACAACTGGGACTCTCCCTTTGGGGTGATCTTTCCGACCAGAATATCGTCGGAGGTCACCTCGGCGCCGATGCGGATGATGCCCGCCTCGTCCAGATCGGAGAGCGCATCCTCGCCGACATTCGGGATATCTCGGGTGATCTCTTCGGGGCCGAGCTTGGTGTCTCGAGCTGTGCACTCGTATTCGTCGATGTGCAGCGAAGTGTACCAATCCTCTTTGACCAACCGCTCGCTGAGCAAGATGGCATCCTCGAAGTTGTATCCGCCCCAGGGCATAAAGGCGACCACACAATTTTGGCCGAGCGCCAATTCTCCGCGCTCGGTGGTCGGCCCGTCGGCGAGGATCTCTCCCTTCTCGACTCGTTCGCCGACATCGATGATGGGCGTCTGGTTAAAGCAGCTTCCCTGATTGGAACGAGACCACTTCATCAGACTATAGATATCGGGCTTGACGAAGAGCTCGTCACCGCTGTCGTCGGGGCGCACGACAATTCGCTCCGCGTCGACGCTCTCAATCACGCCGGCGCGCCGGGCCTGAATGGTGATCTCCGAGTCCCGAGCCACCGTATCTTCAATGCCCGTTCCCACCAGTGGTGAGCGCTGACGCACCAACGGCACCGCCTGGCGCTGCATATTGGAACCCATCAACGCCCGGTTGGCGTCATCGTTTTCCAAAAACGGAATCAGCCCCGCTCCCACGCTGACCAACTGATTCGGCGACACATCCATCAGCGTCACCTCTTCGGGGGCCACCAGGGTGGGGTCGCCGGCATCGCGGGCCGCCACCTGTTCATTGACAAATCGGTGATCGTCGTCGAGCTCGGCATTGGCCTGAGCGATGACGTTGTGTTCCTCCTCGAGCGCCGAATAATAGCGCACATCCTCGGTGGCCTTACCGTCGACAACACGGCGGTACGGCGTTTCGATAAATCCGTACTCGTTGATCCGTCCGTAGGTCGACAACGAGGCGATCAACCCGATATTCGGCCCCTCCGGTGTTTCGATGGGACAGATTCGACCGTAGTGGGTGACGTGGACGTCGCGCACGTCGAAGCCCGCTCGATCACGGGTCAATCCACCGGGCCCGAGGGCCGACAATCGCCGCTTGTGAGTGACCTCCGAGAGGGGATTGGTCTGATCCATAAACTGCGACAACTGACTGGAGCCAAAATACTCTTTGAGCACTGCGCTGACCGGCTTGGCGTTGATGAGATCGTCGGGCATCAAGGTCTCAATATCCTGGGAGACACTCATCCGCTCCTTGATCCCGCGCTCCATGCGAACCAGTCCGATGCGGTACTGATTTTCCAGCAATTCACCAACGGTCCGAACTCGCCGATTGCCCAGGTGATCGATGTCATCGATCGTTCCCCGCCCGTTGCGCAATTCGATCAGATAATCGACGGTCTTTAAGATATCCTCTTCGCGCAGAGTCTGAATCCTCCACGGATCGAGTTCCTCCTGGACCTCTTCGAGTTCCTCTTGCAATTCTTCAACGCCCTCGCCGCCGGCGTCTTCGATGGCCTGCAGCAACTCCCGCTCGCGCTCCTCGAGGGGCTCGACGATGTCGCGGTGGAATTTGTAGTTGAGCTTGAGTCGACCCACGTCGCTTAGATCGTAGCGCTCGGGGTTGAAAAATAGGTTATCAAAGAGATTTTGGGCCTGTTCGGCCGTCGGCGGATCGCCGGGCCGAAGCCGCTGATAGATCTCGAGAATCGCCTCGTCCGGCGTCGACGCCGTATCGGCCAACAAGGTGTCGCGCAGATAGGACCCGACGTTGACGTTGTCGATGAACAGCACTTCCACGGACTCGATGCCCCGGCTGAGCAGCTCTTCGAGATTCTCTTCGCCCAATTCTTCGTTGCATTCCAGAATGATTTCGCCGGTCTCGCGGTCGAAGACATCCTGGGCTGCCACTTTCCCCATCACTTCTTCGACGGAGACGGGAATGCGGGTGATCTCGGCCTTGGCCAGCCGACGGATCGAGCCACGGGTAAATTTCTTACCCTGCTTGACCAATACCTTGCCGTCGTCGTCGGTGACGTCCTTCGACGCCACCTGCCCCTGGATGACGTCGAGGTTGACCTCTTTATAATAGCTGGTCCCCTCGATGTAGATCGTCTCCGTATCGTAGTAATAATTGAGCAATTCCTCAGCGGAATAGCCCAGTGCCCGCAGCAATACGGTAGCTGGCATCTTGCGCTTTCGATCGATGCGCACATGAACGATATCTTTGGAGTCAAACTCCAGATCGAGCCACGAGCCCCGATAGGGGATGACCCGTGCGGAGTACAAAAACTTGCCCGAGGAGTGCTTCTTGCCGCCGTCGTGATCGAAAAACGAGCCCGGCGAGCGATGCAACTGGCTGACAATGACCCGTTCGGTCCCATTGACGATGAACGTACCCTTGTCGGTCATCAACGGAATATCGCCGAAAAAGACTTCCTTTTCTTTGACGTCCCGGATGGTCCGAGTTTCGGTGTCCTCGTCGACATCCCAAACCACGAGCCGAATCACCACTTTCACCGGCGCCGCATAGGTCATCCCACGAGCGATGCACTCGTCGATGTCGTATTTGGGTCGGTCAATATTGTAGCTGATAAATTCCAGGGTCGACGTCTCGTTGAAATCCTTGATCGGAAAGACGCTCTCAAAGACCCCTTGCAGTCCAGTGGACGTGCGTTCGTCCGGTGGTACATCGGCCTGTAAAAACTCCCCATACGATCGCCGTTGGACGTCGATCAAGTTGGGGATCTCGGCGATTCGTTCGATCGTTCCATAGTCTTTCCGAATTCGGAAATTCGACTTGACCGTAAAACCCATCGTCTCTCCTCTGTGGAGTGCTTACTCATAAAAACGATTTGCCGCCTCGCTCACTCGACTCAAGCCTTAGCTCCCCTCATGGGAAGCCCTGGACTCGGCCATGTGGGCCAGACGGAAGAATCCGTCACGTGACGCCCGCCTCGATATGCCGCCCACCTCGGTTCGTTCGCTTATTCACTGACGGTCGATTCTCAACCCAAAAAAGGCCCCGCATATTCGAGACAAGCTCAGCTTGATTCATATTCGACTTGCGTCGCTGGCTTCTCTCGATGCGGAACCCTCATTACTGTACTGTCGAAACCACATTCGTTGATCTTGATTGTCGTAGATCTCAGCGGAAGGATTCGACAGCGTTCTTGCAAGATTTTGTCCATCACACCGATCGCTCGGATACGCGGCGTTGTCAACCGTCCTTGTCTACACACCATTCCACACCGAAAGGCGATCGGGTAAGGCGACATAACCTAAGGCGGCCCCTACTGACTGTCAAGATGGTTTTATAAAAAAGATTCCCCGCCGCAGCAGTGATCGATCGAATCAGCCCGAGGCCAATGAAGCAAAGAGCTTGCGAGCCGCTTTCAGCCCCGTCGATCGCCGATCGGTGTCCGGCGAGACCATCGATCCGATCGCCGATCGGATCGACTCCTCTTCGATCCGATGGCGCTGCTCCTTCCAGACTTGCTCCGCGTCCAGCAACTCCCCGGGAGCCCGGAATAATGTCTGGGAGGTCAGCAACTCAAATAGGATCGCTCCCGCCGAAAAGATATCGACGCCCTCATCATAATCGTCGTCGAGCCACAACTCCGGCGCTCTATATCCATTGGTCCCCAGTTGAGACAGCGCTTCGGAGATCGACTCCAATTGTGTGACCCGCGCGCAGTCAAAATCAGCTACCTTCAGGGGAATCTTGGTATCCCCTTCGGTCAGATAAATGACGTCGGGACTCAAATTTCGATGGATGATCCCCGCTTCGTGAATCGTGGCCACCGCCTCCAAAAGATGGTGGGCCAATGCCAAGCGAGTTGGTTTGTCATCTGCGTCCTCCTCCATCCAATCGCGCAACGTCCTCGGCCCCACCCACTCACTGATCAGATAGAAGATCAACTCGTCCTCGTAATCCGGTTGCATCTCGTAGGAATGAGCCACGTAGGGATTGTCGGTGAGAACTTCGAGGGCTTCCATATCGCGCAACACCTGGTTTTGCTCTTCGCGCAACCGAGACTTCGACGCCAAGGAGTCCATGGTATATGCCTTGATCCGCACCTTGGAACGACTGCGCAAATACTGATGGGATCCGATATACTCCCGATAGGGAGTCGACGGTTTGTCGAGCTCCTCCTCGACGTCGTAGTAGGGCAATTCGACTCCCTTTTCGGCCGGTTCGGCAAAGGCAACGATGGCCTCCACGATTTGTTGTCCCCGGCGCTTGGAGCGAAAGGGTCCCGGCCCCTTTTTTCGCATCAGGTCCATATCCACGAAATATTGGTAGATGCCCTCCGGTCCCAGAACGGAGCGCATCATGCTATCCGGCAAATCAAAGCGCACCTCATCGCACGGAAACAACAGCGCCGGGGCATAAAAGCAGTCGTTGGGCAACCCATCGACCCGGTCGCGCACAAAATGGGCCAGTGCCTTGGTTTTCTTTTCCAGTAGATTGAGTGGATTGGAGCGGCGTCCCCACTCCAACCGCCAATGGCGGGCTCCACCGCGGATCAACCCGCTCCATCCCTTGATTTCGACGGCAAAGAATCCATATTCCCCGATGACCACCGCGTCGTATTCCAAAGACGTGCGGCGATCGGGGAGGCGAAGATCAAAATTCCCCAAGATTAGATAGTGGTCCGGCAAGAGATCTCGAAGGAGTCGAAATCCCTGTCGCTCGGCTTCATTCGCCGGTTCTCCGATACGGATATATTCTGCCATTCCATCCGACTGGTTTTTGCGTCCTACGAACGCCCGTTCACAGAGCCGATCGACCGGCGCCAACGTGCTACTATTTGCGTGGCCCGTAGCATAGTGTTTGACAAAAAATATATCTATGAAAAATCCAAATCCATTGATCGTATCACTTGCAAAAATTGCGTTGAACCCGGGAGTCAATCGATGGATCACCGCCGCGTCACATTGTTGATCGACGGGATGAATACCTATCTGGGGCGTGAAGTTGCTCGCTTCGGCCGAGCCATGGGTCATCGGATGGTGGGAATCGTCGATGACTCCATTCCTGCCCTGGAAGAGCCCTGGATGCACGGCATCCACTGGATGACCGATCGAGACAAAGCGCTGTATGGGTGGCCCGAGGGCCCCCCGGCGGCCATCGTGTACACCGATACCGCCCTGTGGAATGGCGATCGCCGGCGCTTCGAAGAAATTCTCGTGCGCCGTCCCAGCCAATGGGTCGACTCCGCCTCCCAGTTGGACCCACCTCCGCGTTTCGTGTTGCGCTCCACGATCGATCAACCCCTTTTGTCATCCCGTTTTACCGCCTGTTATCGCCGCACCGAGGAGGTGATCGGCCAATCCTCACTCTCCTCGGCGATCCTCCGCTTTCCGCTGCTCTATGGACCGGATCGCCCGGACTCGGTGGCGGCCATGATGGTACTTCGCGGTCTGCGCCGAATACCACTGGGCTCCAACAAACGCCCATTTCCCCCGCCGATGCGCGTAGAAACCGCCGCCCTTGCCTGCCTGCGAGCCAGCCTGGAGCCCGATCTCACAGGTCTTTTCGGCCCCGAAGACATCGCTCGTATCGGCGATGTGATGATTCCCCAGTGATCACCGACACCACTCACCGAAAAATCCCTCCTACAGCCCTTGCAATGAATGTCGATCATCTCTATGTTGTCCGCCCTTTGCGGCAAAATCGGGCCACAATGTCCCATCAACGCCGCGCTGGCTACATAGCTCAATATTGGTTAGATGACTCGAATCATCGTGCTCTGCGCGCCGATTGCGGCGGCAAAGCATCGAACGAACACGACTTATTGGAAACGACACGCTTATGGCACGTTATACCGGACCGCGTTTGCGCATCGCCCGCCGCCTCGGCACTGATCTTCCGGGATTGACCCGCAAGCTCGCCGACCGCCGACCCTATCCTCCCGGACAACACGGCAAGGGTCGCCAACGCTTTAGCGAATTCAAAAAGCAGCTCTATGAAAAGCAAAAGCTGCGCTACAACTACGGCGTCGGTGAGCGCCAACTTCGCAATCTCTTCGTCGAAGCCCAGGCGTCGCGCGATCCAGCCGGCCTGGTCTTGTTGCGGCTTCTGGAGCAGCGCTTCGACAACGTCGTCTTCCGTCTCGGTCTGGCACCGACGATTCCGGCGGCCCGCCAGTTGGTGGTGCATCGCCATATGATGATCGACGGAAAGATCGTCGACCGCCCGAGCTACCGCGTCTCACCAGGCCAGGAAATTACGGTCAAGCCCAAAAGTCGGGATATGGACATCATCGAGGAATCGGTCGCCGTACCGACTCTTCGACTGCCCGGCTATTTGAGCTTCGACGAAGGAACCCTGACCGGCCGTATGGAGTCTCTGCCCAGTCGCAAAGATGTCCCCGTACAGGTCCAGGAAAACCTGGTCGTCGAGTATTACTCGCCGCGTCTATAAGAAGCTGACAGCTTCTAAATCGGCGTCGAACCAGTCTCGATCGCCGCGTCAGCATCGGTTACTACAAAAAAGGGCGCCGGTGCGACCGATCAGGGTCGCACGGCGCCTTCTTTTCGTGCGTAGATCACGATCGCATGCTCGCTTTTGTCGCCGGGAGCCACGCCATGACATACCGACTCGCCGCCGTAATTTTGCTCACCCTGTCGTGTCTTGTGATCTCGTCGGCCGCCTGCAGCGCCGGACCGGCTCCGCAACCGGTGAGCGAAAGAGAACTACTCAGCGGTGAAGAGACCGCCCGCGAGGCCGGCGAAGCCGCCGGGGAGCGACGAAACGACGAGCGCGCTGTACTCTATGCCACCAGCGATGGAGTCGAGGACACACAAAGAGAGGAGGAGGAGGAGGCGGAGGAGGCGCCGGCGGATGAAGACCTGATCGCCACCGTCGCCACCGTCTATGTCGACACCGACGGGCAATGGCTCGACTCCGACGGGGCACTCGTGGAGGTTGACGAACTCGCCGAACTGGCGGCTGTTCCCCTGGCCGGTCGGGCCATACGACTCGTCATCGACGAGGAGGGCACAGACATTCCCCTCGGCGAAATGATGCCCCTTTTCGACTCCCTTCACGGCCGTCACGCGTTCGTCGAAATCACCTTCGGCGAGGTCCCGGAAGCCCTGGAAATTAACGAAGAAGAACAGCCGGATCATGAGGTCGAAGAATGACCTGACGACGATCCATCCTGAGCTTATTTCGGGCGTCCAATCATCGGTATCCGTCCCATGAAAATCCTCGTATTATCAGCCTATCACGCCGATAGTCACCGGCGCTGGGTGCGCGGTCTCATCGATCACCTTCCTCACCACGAATTCGAGGTTTTCACCCAGCCTCCGCGCCATTTTCCGTGGCGAAGTAGAGGAAATAGCCTGACCTGGGCATTTGACGACTCATTGGCGACGGCCACGGCGGACGTTGTGTTGGCCACCTCCATGGTCGATCTCGCCGGATTGCGCGGGATGGTGCCTCATCTGAGCCAGATTCCGACGGTCGTCTATTTTCATGAAAATCAATTTGCCTATCCCACCCGGGACGGCCGAGAATACGCCAATCTTCTGGTCACCAATTTGTACACCGCACTGGCGGCCGATCGAGTCCTATTCAATTCCCCCTACAACCGACGCTCATTTCTGGAGCAAGCCGCTTCGTTTTTGGAGCGAATGCCCGATCAGGTGCCGGATTCGGTGATCCCCACCGTGGAGGCCAAAAGCCAGGTGCTCCCCGTACCGTTGGAGAATGACCTGTCGGCCGGGAATCGCGCCCCCGGGACCGACGCCGGTCCTCTTCGGATCGTGTGGAATCATCGCTGGGAGTACGACAAGGCACCGGAGCGATTTTTCAACGCCCTCTTCTCACTTCAAGACGAGGGGTTCGACTTCCGGCTCGCCGTTTTGGGTCGACAATTTCAGCAGGCACCGACCATCTTCGAAGAAGCGAGGCGGCGCCTCTGCGACCACATCGACCGTTGGGGGTGGGCCGACGACAGACAGGACTATCTGGATTGGCTCCAACGAAGCGATCTGGTGGTCTCCACGGCGATCCACGAATTTCAGGGCCTGGCGATCCAAGAGGCAGTCGTTTCGGGCTGCCTTCCCGTCCTCCCGGATCGACTGGCCTATCCAGACTTTTTTCCCCCCTCTTCCCGTTATCACTCCCATGTGGAGTCGCCGGGCGCCGATGCGGAATCTCTGGCCACCCATCTAAAGCCATTGCTCCGCGATCCGGACGCCGCACGCCGGCTTCCACGACCGGATCTATCGCAATTATATTGGCCGAATCTCATCG
>SKPJ01000142.1 GCA_007119595.1 Myxococcales bacterium | reverse complement strand
GGCGAGAGATCGAGGCGGATGGGAGCTGGTCTTTCGGGGGCCGATTCCTCTACCTCGTTTGTACTGTCTTGGTCTTCGATGCTCTTCGATTCATCGCTCATAATATCTTCCACATGGGGAGGTTGGGCCCGACCATCAGCACCCCTTAGCCCTTCATTTGATCCGTGATCCATCCGGCGACATCACCGCGATCGATGGTTTGTTGATCGCCGGACTTCATATCTTTGATGGCCACCGTATTCGCCTCCACCTCGTCGGGGGCCAATAGGGCGACGTAGGGGATGTTGCGGCGGTCGGCGTATTTAAATTGTTTTCCGTAGCGATCGGAATCGGGATAAAGGTCGACGCGAAGGCCTGCCCGGCGAAGTTCATTGGCGAGCTGAAAGCTGTGGGGGGCGTAGTCCTTGTTCCACAGGGTGACGAGTACGTCGGCACCGGCCGGATCTTCATCGAATTCTCCGCGTTCCTCCATGGCCACCAGGATGCGCTCGATGCCCAGCGAGAAGCCGCAGGCGGGAAGGCTCTGCTTGGTGAACATGCCGATGAGTTCGTCGTAGCGCCCTCCACCGCCGATGCTTCCCGCGGCGTCGTCGCTGCGGATCTCAAAGATGGGACCGGTATAATAGGCGAGTCCCCGGGCCAGATAGGGGTCGATGACCAGATGGGGAGCCGCCGGACCGTCGGTGCAAAACGTTCGAATATCCTCCAGATCGTCGAGGGCGGCTTGGCCGTCGTCCAGATCGCCGACGGCTTCGCGAAGCCGCGAAAGGGTCGCCTCATCGTCGCTGTCCGGACCGGGTAAATCGCCCAATAGCGGCAATAGGGTGTCGATGATCTCCGGGGCGATGCCGCGCTCGGTCTGTAGTTCTTCCATGACCACGTTGCGCCCCACCTTGTCGAGTTTGTCGATGGAGATCAAAACGCCGGGCCGTTTCTCTTCGGCGATGCCCGCTTTTTCCATGATCGCATCGAGCAGCTGGCGGTGGTTGACGTGGATGCGAAAATCCCCGAATCCCAGCCGGGTCAAGACCTCGGCGAGCGCCGAGGTCACCTCGGCTTCCACGGTCATCGACGTGGAGCCGACGACGTCGACGTCGCATTGATAAAATTCGCGAAATCGACCGTGTTGCGGTCGGTCGGCGCGCCACACCGGGGCCAATTGATAGCGCTTAAAAAAGCGCGGCAGCTCGTGCTGATACTCGGCGACGATGCGGGCCAGCGGTACCGTCAGATCGTAGCGCAATCCCATATCCGCCACCTCCGTCTCGGCGGGGGACTCTTTGGCGACGGCGCGCTCGAATTTTTGACCCCGTTTCATCACCTTGAATAGGAGTTGATCTCCCTCCTCGCCGTATTTTCCCAAAAGCGTGGTCAGCCGCTCCATCGACGGGGTTTCCAAAGGCTCGAAGCCGTAGCTTTCGTAGACCTCTTCAATAATGGAGAAGACCCGTTTTCGGCGGGCCGCTTCGGCGGGAAGAAAGTCGCGCATCCCACTTGCCGGTTTGGTCGATATCTGTGTCATTTTCAGGCCTCGAATTCCGTTTCTACATTGCTCAATATGGAAGTCAGCTCGTCGAAATCGTCGAGCTGCTCCAGGGCGCCACGCACGTATTGAATGGAGGGCCCGTAGTAGTCAAGGAAGGAGGCGTTGTTTTTCTCCCGGTCGATGTAGACGAAGCGCCCGGCGTCTTTGAGTTTTCGCTGAATCGTCTGAAGATAAAATGCCCGTCGCACTTCATCGGCGTCGCCGCACCACTCAAGCCCTTTGGCGCGGCCCCGTTGGATGTAGTGGTCCACCAATACTTCTACGGTCGACGTCGTCAGGTGGACGTAGGAATCGCGCAATAGTGCCACCAGGTCGTAGACGAAGGGGCCGACCAGTGCGTCCTGAAAATCGATGAGGATCCAGGTGTTTTTCTTTCGCATGATATTGCGCGATTGATAGTCCCGCAGGACCAGCGTCTGGGGCAGCGCGACGAGCTCGTCGACGAGATGGCGAAAACAATCCCCAAGTTCGTCACTGACCGAAGCGATCATATCGTCGCCGAGTCGCGCCTTAAGGCCCCACTCCAGATAGTGATGGAGTTCCCATAAGAGCAATTCGCGGTCGAATCTGCGGTCGAAGGCGATGGTCGAGGTATTTCCCTTCTGTTTTGCATCGCGCACCGAGCACTGAAATCGAACCAAGAGATCGATGGCTTCGCGGTAGATATCCCGCAGGGCTTCGTCGTCGTCGCCGGCGTCGATGACGGCATGCTCCAATAATTCGTCGCCCAGATCTTCGAGCAGCAGTACGCCGCGCTCCATATCGACCCGGTCGATGGAGGGGACGGGAAGACCGATATCGGCCAGGTAACGCTGTACATCGACAAAGGGCAGCTCTCGCGGCCGGGGGGCATCCGAGGAATTGCCCTCGGCGCTGGCCATCGGGTCCACTCCCTCGGGAAGCACCATGGCCATCAGCGTCGATTCGCCGCGGGGAAATGCGCGCGGTGGTTCGAGATCGGTGGGAAGATGGATGCGCCAGTAGATGCGCAGCGAGGCGTGTCCGCCAAGATTGTCGAGTGTCGCCTGTTGGGCCACGTCGGCATCGAAGACATCGGAGAGGGTGTGGCGAATTCGCGCTTCCATCGAATTACCGTCAGTTGGAGTGAGAGATGGTGTAGGGGGTGCCCGCCGGGGGTTTATTGACGGTGCGAAAGAAGACCCGAGCAAAAACATGTAGCGATGAGCCCACGGATTGACTGTGACTGAGCTCCGAGGGGTGTTGGCCGGCGTCGGCGAGAAACTCTCGATCCTGCCACGTCGCCTGGCTCGTCGTGGCGGTCCAAAAATCGAGGCCTAGCGGACCGTGGACCTCTTCCCACTCCAGATGGATCTGGAAGTGCGAAACCTGGCCCAGATAGAAAAAATTGTGGCTCGTCACATCGGGGTTTTCATTGTCGCATAAAACCAGGTCCTCAAAACTCTGGCCAGGGCCCAGGTGTGGAGCCGATTGCGAGACGAAATTATCGGGTGCGAATCCGTCGTCGATACAGGGGCCGCAGATTCCCTGGCTGTCCACTATACCGTCGCAATTGCTGTCCTGATTATTGCATTGTTTGGGCTCTGGATCGCCGGCCGTGGCATTGCATTCGAGGGTCTCGGCATCGGCACAATGCATGGTGCCCGACTCCTGGCACACTCCCTGACCGACGGTGCACACATTCCCGTATTCCGGGTGATCTGATGAACAAAGCGGTTCGCAGGGATCTCCAGCATCGATGGCGGAGTTGCATTCGTGTCCGCTGGGGCATTGCAGCGATTCGACCCAATCACCACAACTTCCGTTGTCGGCGACGCATTCACGGTAGCTGCCGGTACTGATGCATTCGACCTCGCCGATCGGACAGCAGTCCTGGGGCTCTGTGTCCTCGGGAGGAGGGTCCGTATCCTCGGGAGGAGGGTCCGTATCCTCGGGAGGAGGGTCCGTATCGTCCGTGGGCGAGTCGGTATCCTCGGTGGGCGAGCCGGTATCCTGTGGAGCTTGCCACGTATCCTCCGGTGGAATGCCCGTATCCTGCGGGGGAGAAACCGAATTCTGATCTGCCGAATTCTGGTTTGAAGGAGGGGTCGTATTCGGGTCTTGATTGGCATTCGCCGGGGTGACCGATGTCTCTTCTCCTTCGTCGACATCGAGTTCCCCGTCTGCACAGGCGATGCCCACCAGCATAGCCAGGGAAATGATGAGCCAATATACTCTCAATGATGCCTCCAGCAGTGTGCGGGGCAGCACGAAACTTCGAGATGATGACTCGTGGTGTTCAATTCGGACGAGTCAAATCATAGGGAGTGCCGGTAACCGGCTTGTCGTCGGTACGAAAATAGACCACGGCATAGGCCTCTTCAATTTCATCGAGACTCTTCTGGTAGGTCAATGGCGGCGAGCCCTCCCCGGCGTCGTCGAACTCCTGCGGAAAGCCAAAGTCGGGGACAATTCGAATCTCCAATCCCAGGGGACCTTCACCGGCTTCCCAATCCAATTGCAGGTGAATATTGTCGGTTTCGCCCAGATAAAACCAGTTCCGGCTCGCCGGAGCGGCTTCATTGTCGCAGAGGATGAGGTCGTTGAATTCTCCGCCCACGGCCAATTCCGGCGCCCCGTCGTAGGAGTGGTTTTCCGGGCCGAAATCATCGTCGAGGCACCGATTGCATACATCACCGCTGTCGACGACGCCATCGCAGTTGTTGTCGAGTCCGTTGCAGACCTCTGGTTCGGGCTCTCCGGGGACGGCGTCGCAGACCAGGACCTCGCCATCACATTCGGTCAGCGTTCCCTGCTCTTCACAGATTCCATCCCCCGATGAACAGGGTTCGCCCCAGTCGGGATGATTTTCCGTACAGAGTGGATCGCAGGGATCGTCCATCGCCACCGTGGGATCGCAGACGAATCCTGTGGGACAATCCATCGGTTCCGTCCAATGACCACAAAACTCACCGACGGGATCGCAAAAGCGGTACTCCTCTTCTCCCGTACATTCCACCTCATTTGGATCACAGCAATCGGGGATTTCTTCTTGTTCGTCTTCCGAATTCGTATCTTCCGGAGTCCCCGTATCGATGGGTGTCGCTGTGTTGTTATTGCCATCATTGACACTGGGAGTGCTGTTGAACTCTTCATCCCCAAATTCGATATCCAGGGTTCCCTCGCTACAGCCGTGGCTGATGAGCCACATTATGACAGCCAATATAACGAGTAATCGAGCGCTCACGCCTTCCTCCGAGCGGAATGATGATGCGAAGATATGCTAGCGCGGGAGTGGACGAGCGGCAAGGTGATGAGGTGGATCACACCCGTGATGAGGGCCCAGCACCGGGGGTCAGTTGAAGATCATGGAGACCGGTTCGCCTTCTTCCATTTCTTCGGCTTCGGGAACGACGCCCCATTCACCGAGTTCATCGGGCAATTGCAATTCGATATGTGGCGGGTCGTCGTCGCCATATAAGCCCTGATAGGTGATGTAGCTGGTCATGACTTTGCGCACATAACCCCGGGTCTCGCGATAGGTGATCGATTCCACCCAGGCGTCGACTTCGCGGTCGCCATAGCGCTCAAACCAAGACGTAAGTGGAGCGGGACCGGCGTTGTAGCCGGCCAGAGCCAACGGGGTATGGTCGGAGGCGTGAGCGTGATGAATTCGGATATACATCGTTCCCAGGCGCACATTGGTGGCCTCATTGAGGATCTGGCGGTTCGAAAGCCGTTGGTTCTCGAAGAAACGCCGCGCCGTATACCGCGCGGTGCCGGGCATCAACTGCATCAGCCCCATGGCTCCGGCATGGCTACTGACGGTGGGCCGAAAGCCGCTTTCCTGGCGCATAATCGCCTGCACCAGATGGGGGGAGACGCCGTACTCGGAGCCGTAGCGATGGGATAGATCGAAGTAGTTGAGAGGGAACGCAAATCCCCAATCGCGCAGGGTGCGGTGAGAGGGACCGTTTTCTTCGATGACCGACTTCATGATCCAATGGGCCCAGTTGGGCTCGTCGACGGCCAGGTGAAGCGCTGCCCGCAACGAGACGGCTCCCTCCGGGGTGGGATGTACATCGAGCTGGCTGCGCACTTCCCTGAGGGCGTCGTCGTACAGGCCGAGCCGCGTCAACTCGGCGGCCGCAGCCAGCCGGGGATGATCGGGGATTCGCAGGGTCGCGAAGTCCTCGATCTCGTCTTTGGATAGTTTTTTTGTCGGATTGCTGATGCGCACCGGCATCTGCTCTTGTTCCAGCCGGGTGACGGCGAGTCGGCCGTACCAGGTCAGCGGTCCGTGATCGACGGCGCTCTGCAGCCATCGCCGCGCGTTGTGATCATCGCCCAACTTCAGGTGGTTGACGCCCAGCCAGTAGCGAGCCTTGAGGCCGATCGTCAACTCCGATGCATCCTGAATTTCGCCGTGGTGATCCACGATCTGTTTTAAGGGCGGGATCGCATCTTCGAAATCGTCCTGCAGATAGGCGCTTAGAGAATAGCGCCACAGGCCATCTGGTACGTGTTCGCTGAAGGGATGCAGCCCCACCAGCGCCGAGAAGCGCTCGCGAGCCTCTTCGTGGTGATTTTGGTATTGCAGAAGACGTCCCGCCTCATACAGAGCGCGGTCGCAGAGGGTGTGGGCCGGATATTCTCGACAGATTCGGTCGTATAATTCAATGGCCTCCGTATCCCCTCCGGTGCGGCGCAGAGCCCGTGCCCACCCGAAGTACAGCCTCGGTCGTATGGCCTCGTCTTCCACGAGATCGTTGGCCTCCTCGAATTGTCGGGCCGCTCTTTCGCGGTTTCGCTGCCGCTCGTTTTGCAAGGCCTGCCGATAGCGCGTCCAGCCCCGGACCTCGGAGCCGCTCACCCCACGTATCTGGGCGTTTTCCCGGCTGACGGCGCGAGCCTGCCGATAGCGACCGCGGGCGATGAGAGCCCGCATTCGGTCCACCCGGTCGTCGAAGGTGATGATCTCGCGATCCATTCGCCCGGCGGCGTCCTCGATGGAGGCCGTGATGCGGTCGCTGCTGCGCCAGGACCAGGTCTTGCGATACACGCCCCGATAGGCCATGACCGCTTCATCGTAGCGCCCCGCATCCTCCAGGATTTCCGCTTCCGCCAGGCGCACCCGGTGGCGATTCCAGCCCCCGTCGAGGGTGGCGCGGAATTCGGCGAGTCGAACCAGGGCTTCGTCGACCTCCCCGTTTTCTGCAAGTCGCTTGGCATCGCTGATATGAGCACCGATGCTCTGGGCATTATCGTCGATGTCGGCACTATTCGAAAGTCCCAAGCGCGTTCTGGCCAGATGGCCCACCGGCGACGACAACCCCGCCAGTTGTTGCATCGTAGAGCGTCCCGCTGAGCGCTGGTTTCCACGGTCGCTGCACATTTGGATGCGCGCAAAGGCATAGGCGATCGCCGGTTCTCCGTCGGCGTGTAGTTCCGGTGGCCCGAGGATCTCTGTCGCCAATCGAAGCGCGTCGTCACAGTCGTCGTCGACCAGCATTTCCATCGCCTCGTCCCACCGGGGATCGGGGACGTGGGGCTGTAGAAGCCGATAGGTGGAGTCGGCATCGGTCAGGTGCTTTCCCACATTGCGCAGCCGGACCAGCGGTGCCGGGGCCTCCTCGTCGTCGAGGTCCTCGAAAAAGGCCCGCATCCGATCCAGTTGAGCCACGTCCAGAGAGGTTGAGATTCGGTGTCCGTCCAGGTCTTTGCCTCGCTCTTCGAGCTGTCGGTCGAGCTCGATATCGGTGCGCAACACCGCCGCATCGTATGCTTGATCCACCGATTGAATGGCATGAGCCGCACCGCGCCGGTCATCCGCCTGCTCCGCTCCCGCCTCAACGGCCTCTCCCACCGCCTGTGGGGCTGTGGCCTGCGGGTCGTCAGCGGCAGCCTGTTCCTCGACGGTCTCGGCAAGCGTTATCTGGGAAGCCGCCGTGACCATCAGCGCACAGCATATCGCCGCCGCGGTGGCCCGATTATTTCGCCTTCCAAAAAGGTTTCGCATCAACTCGTTCATCGTCAGTCACCATCCAATGGAAATCCACCGTCTCATCGCGTTCATCAAAGCTTCGGAGACCGGATTCGGGTTTTCGTCCAGCACTCGATTCGTTCCGTCGCATCACTACGGTGGAATAGTGGACCAGTAGACTAGAGCCACTGTTGTCTCCTCACTATAGTGGTTGGGACCATGAGTACCAAGAAAATACCGCGCCCCTCGATGCGATTGGGATTCCATATGACCTATATCATCCGAAATCGACCGGCATCGATATGAAAATGGATCCTGATAAGAAAAGGGCAAATTCTTGAAACCTGTCGATGAATGATTCATCAAAGTATTGAGACTGCCGCTTGGAAAGGCACCACCGAGGAGATATCTGTGAGTTTGTTGAGTGCGCGTGATTTGATCCGCCGGGCCGAAGAGCGAGTTCAGCCCGACGAAGACCTGAAGCAATCACCGACATTGGAGTTGGAACACCTCGATACGCTGTGGCTTCAGGTCACCGGTACCCTGTGCAATCTCGCCTGTCTGCACTGCTTTATCTCCTGTGGACCGAAAAACGACAACCACCCGATGATGACGGTCGAAGAGGTGGAAAACGCCATTGAACGAGCTGTCGAGGAAGGGGTTAAGGAGTTTTATTACACCGGTGGCGAACCCTTTATGCATCCCGAGATACGGACCATGATCGAGCTCGCCTTAGAGCACGGGCCGCTGACTGTGTTGACCAATGGAATTCTCATCGATGATGAGCTCGCTCAGTGGCTCGCCGAGACCTTTCGAAGGTCTCGCTACAGCTTTGATCTGCGGGTTTCGCTGGACGGGACGACACCGTCGGAAAATGACGCCATTCGCGGCCGTGGCTCCTTTGAGAAAATCCTGGCCGGCGTCGATCGGTTGGTGGAGCACGAACTCAATCCGGTGATCACCGTCACCACCTGTCACGCCGAATTGGGCGGAGAACAGGGACGGGAGCGCTTTTTTAAATTGCTTCGACAGCGGGGGTTGAAGCGCCCACGGCTCAAATTCTTGGCGCCTTTCAAGATCGGTCGCGAAGAGCGGCGAGATGAGGGATATCGAGCGTACGAGCGGCTTCAAAAAGGGGATCTGGACCCCGAGGCAAAGCAAAGTCTTCAGTGCAGTAGCTGTCGTATGGTCACCGCCAACGGAGCTTATCCGTGCCCGATTCTCATCGAGTACGACGAGGCGCGCATGGGTGACACACTCGATGATGCACTCCGGGATATCGAACTCGATCATCCGGCCTGTTATACCTGTTATGTCGAAGGAGTGACGTGTCGGACCTGAACAAAGCGACCACCTCTCAAAAAACGGGGACGAAATTCGCCGTATTCGGCGGTGTCTATAACAACCATTTGAGCCTGAAGGCGACCCTCCGAGATGCGCGTTCGAAGGGGGCGAGACACCTGTATTGTCTGGGCGATATGGGAGGATTCGGCCCCCATCCGGACCGCGTCTTTGCGCCCCTTCGCGACTCCACCGACCTATCGGTGATGCAGGGCAACTACGATCACTCCATCGGTCATCGCCTCGACGATTGTGCCTGCGGATATACGGACCCGCGGGACAATCACTTCGCCCAGTTGAGTTACGATTATACCCTTGAGAATACTTCGGATACGCACAAGGACTGGCTGCGCGGGTTGCCCCGTGAAATTCGGTGCCTGTGGGGGGGATGTCGGGTATTGATGGCGCACGGCTCGCCGCGCCGGGTCAATGAGTTTTTGTGGGAGTCCACCTGTTCCGACGTATTCTTGGCCTATTTGCTCGATGAGTGGGAGGCCGATCTTCTACTCGTCACTCACACCGGAATTCCCTGGCGTCGACGCCTCGATGATGGTCGTCAGGTCGTCAATGTCGGCGCCATCGGTCGACCGGCCAACAATGGTCGCACCGATGTGGAGTACGCCCTCGTCGACGTTGGGCCCGACGGAATCGATATATCGATTGAACAGGTCGGCTACGATCATCAGCGCCTGGCCCACGAGATGCGCAATGAGGGATTGCCACAGGAGTTTGTGGAGACCATCCTCAGCGGTTGGTGGACGACCTGTCTGGAGGTGTTGCCGGCCAAGGAGCGGGCGGCCGGGATCCATTGATTCGGTGGATTCGGTGGATTCGTTGGAGCCGATGGATCAGTCGTCTTCGCGAAAGAAGAGCTTGACCCGTGAACCCTCGCGGACGCGAACCGTCTTGGTCTCCGACATCTCCCCTTCGCGGTACTCGACCTGTACTTCGTGGCGGCCGGCTTCGACCTCCACGGTCCCCGGCGTTTGCTCACCCGTATCCTCGTTGCCGACGTAGATGCCGCCGCGGGGACGGGAGTAGACGGTGACCCGGCCCATCTCCTCGTCGGCTTCCTCTTCGTCGTTATCGTCATCGGAGCGCGCGCGTCGACGCCGGCGCTCCGTCTGCGGAGCAGGGCGGTCGCCCATACCCGTCAGCTCCACCATCAACAGGCGCTGCTCTCCCGGTGCGAGGGTGACCTCGTAGAGCCGTTCGTGGCCGTCGAATTCGACAAATACCTCGTGCATCTCGTTGGCGACTAATTCCATCCCCCGGTTTTGTCCGTCGCTGGAGTATGAGGGGTAGGCATGGCCGTTGACGACGACATCGGCGCGGGAAAAATTGGTGACCACAATCAGCCGACCCGTGGGCTGTCCGGGGGCCGGTGTACTGCCGGGCTGAGCCGTGGAGGAAGGGATGGCGGAGTCGACCTCATCTTCCTCATCGTGCTGTCGGGAGGGCTGTCGATTTTCTTCCGCAGGCTGTAATACCTCCCAGCGTTCGTCGTCGGCCAATTCGCTCCAGTCGACATCGCTCCAGGCGATTGGATCGTCGACCTCATCGGGTTGTTCGTCATCGCGTTCGTCATCTAGATCCCCGTCGTCGACGGGAGCTTGACTTCTCGCCTGTGGAGTCGCCGCATAGGAGACAAACTCCGCCTCGTCGTCTGAGGCGGTGAGTTGGTCGCGAGCATCGAAGAGAAGATAGCCCGCCGCGGTCAATGCCAGTACGGCGAGAGCGCAGAAGATGACCGGGACAAATCGCTTCGCTTTGGGATGGTGATCGTTCATCGAGATTCCAAATCCTTCCAAATTTCATGCGCCAATAGTACGCCACCACTGGTACGGGTGCGGCGACGTCGCGTCAATGAAACTCCCACTGGTGGGTTGGACGCCCCGCATATCGGCGGCATTCAATGGCGCTCGAAGAAGTCGATGACCCGGCGTTGGCGCGAAGCCGGACGAGCCCGCTCGTGGGCCCACTCCCGCAGGCCTTTGATCATCTCCTCGTAGGTTCGATACAGGGGAACCGTGTCGCGGGCGGCGTACATCAGATCCTCGCGGTCGATGGTTCGATCTTCGGCAAATGCGGCGTACATGGCGCTGACGACGACTTGCTCCAACTCGGCACCGGAGAAATATTCGCATTGTTGGGCCAATTCGGCGATGACTTCGTCCTCCACCGATAGATCGCGCATCGATAGATGAATGCGCAAAATCTCGGCCCGTTCGTGGGGCTGGGGAAGATCGACGAAAAAGATCTCGTCGAATCGGCCCTTTCGCATCAACTCCGGGGGCAAAGAGGTGACGTCATTGGCCGTGGCGACCACGAAGACGGGAGTCTGCTTTTCCTGCTGCCAGGTCAATAGCGATCCCAGCACCCGGCTGGCTCGCCCGTCGTTGGAGGCCCCGGTGGCAAAGCCCTTTTCGATCTCGTCCATCCACAGAACACAGGGAGCCAACGCGTCACAGGTCTTGAGCGCCCCGCGCAGAGCCTCCTCCGGTGCTCGCGCGCCATCGAAGACCCGTCCCATATCCAGGCGCAACAGCGGCAATCCCCAGTGGCGACCGACGACCTTTGCGGTCAGACTCTTTCCACAGCCCTGTACCCCGATCAACAACAGCCCCTTCGGGGCCGGCAGGCCGTAATCTCGGGCCTCGTTGCTGAATGCCTTTTTTCGCTTCTGGAGCCAATCTTTGAGGGAGTCGAGGCCGCCGACGTGGTCGAGGCCGTCGGCCAGGGCGTGAAATTCGAGGACCTTGCTCCGCCCCACGAGGCGTTGCTTTTCGTGGAGGATGGCCTCTTCGGGATCGAAGGCTTCGCCATCTTTTCGGGCCTCCAAAAGCTGGTAGCGCACGCGGTGAAAGGCGCGGTGAGCCTCGCGTTGGGTCAGCCCCATGGCGCCACCGACCAGACTCTCGTGGGGAAGAGAGGCGAATTTTTCGGGCGGGAAGATCGCCTCGTATTGCCGGCGGATGATCTCCCGATCGGGAAGGGGAAGCGACAACGGGGTCAGATCTTTGGCGAGTTCCGGATGGGGAATGGGCGTGGGACCGATGAATACCAGGGTTTTGGAGGCCTTTGCACAATGGGCCTCGGTTTCCCGAAGCTGGCGGCGCACCACGGCGTCGTCGAGTAGATGGGCGGCGTCTTTGAAGAGAAATAGGCCCTGTTCGTCGATGGTCTCGATCTGGGCCAGAGCAGATGGCAAATCGCCACTGGGCTCATCGCCGAAGCCGGAGGTGATGGACCATTCCCAGACCGGGCGATCATCGCGGGCGGCGAGTCGTTTGACCAGATCGACGGCCCGGGCCTCTTCGTGGGTTTCGATATGCAACAGGGCGTAGGGCGCCTTGAGCAGGGCCTGAAGCTCACGCATAAAGAGAAGATGAGGACTATGAGAGGCCGGCGTCATGAACTTCTCCGTCCGCCCCGCCACCGGCGCACTGAGGGCGGGGCGGGACGGTGTATGATGCGTTGGCGTGTGAGCCCTTTATCCGCTGTAATAATCGACGATTTCGTAGCCGTCCATGGCCATGTTGCGGTCTTTGACCTCCCGCCATTTTTTGCGCAGTCCATCGTAGTGATCGAGGAAGTCTCCCTCTTGTTTAACCGGTCGGGAGATGATCTTGGCCGACAGGCCTCGACCACGGGGTTGGACGGTGAGAATGCCCACGCCGCGCTCGTCACAGGTGTTGTGGAGGATGTCGTTGTACTGGGCTTCTCCCTCCCGGAATTCATCGAGGGGAAGACCGAGCCACAGATAATTTCCATAGGCCCGGCTCATGCTGTGGATCCCTTCTTGGACATCGAATAGGCAGGTGTCGTAGGTACTCAAGATCTTGATGGCGTGAAGCATCTTGGAGCTACCGGCGACGTATAAAAGATCGACGTCCGTGACGTGGCCGTCCTCCTCGGTCAGTTGTGCGTGGGGGACGAAGATGCCGTAATCGGTGGGAAATTCCCGCTCGAAGAGGCGTTCGATGGGCTCGATCATGGCATCGACAGAAAAGTCGTAAAGCTCGGTCATGGGTGGTTTTCCTGAGGCGTTCGTGGAGGTCAACCCCGGTCTCGCCTGCGGGCCGAAGTTCGGCACGTCGGGCGTTGACACAGGGGCCCGAGAACGGGGGCTTTATCCCCCGGGCTCGGTCGACGAAAAAATGGTGGAGGTTATCCGGGGCTAAGTGACCAGCGAAGCTCGTCGCGCAGGGTATCGATCTCCTGGTTGAGTACCCGCTGGTCCGCGGCTCCGAGGACCACACCGTGGAGTCCAATAAAGGTGAGGTCGATTTCGTATACCGGCTCACCGTCTTCGATCTGACGGCGAAACTGCACGTCCAACTCCACCGGTTCCTGATGGATGGTGGAGCGGCCCATGCAATACAAAAATAGATAGACGAATAGGGGAAGTACCAAGACGAATAGGGGAACCAGTGCCAGAATAAAGGTCACCGAGCCGCGCTCAAAGCGCAAACGCTCGTCCTCGGCCTGTACAATGCGATAGCCGAAGGATTCAAAGAGGCGCTGAACATGGCGGCGAAGTTCTTCTTCGGAGTCCACGCCGTGGACTCTGATTTGCCGCATAAATACAGTCTGTGTGGGGTCGCAATAGGTGTCGTCGCAGGCCTCGATGCGAAAGGGAAAATGCTCGTCGTCATCGAGGGCCACCATGGCCCGAGAGGTCGGGTCGTCGACGCTGGCCTCGGTGCCCACGATCGGGGATTGATCGGCGAGGCGCACCATGGAGGTCTCCGTGGTATGGGCGTAGCGGGCCTCGATATGCTGGCGTAGTGAGGAGGGAAGTTGGGGATGACGGGCCACCGCCAGGCGCTGGCGGGCCGCCGGCGAGGGGTTGCTTTCATCCTCCAGTCGCCGCGGTCCCGGAATGCCGTCGGCGGCCTCGTCGGCCGTCGGCGGTGTGGGTCGGGCCGCCGGTGGCGGCTCGGCATCCGGGGGGGGATCGGCGCCGATTCGTTTGGGCTCCGGCCGCTCACCGGTGCTGTATCGATTCTGTGGCGAGCGCGGCTCCTCGGCTCCCTCCGGGCGATCCAGGTCGAATTGTTCCTCGATTTCCTTCCAGATGGGCTGGGGCAAGTCGTCGGCCCGATCGAGGCCGGCGATCGAATATTCGAGCCGCCCGTCGCTGACCACGTCCAATTCCAATAGCCCCGAGCAGGCGGCCTGCTCCAAAAACTCGGTCACTTTGTCGTGGGGCAGCCCCAGCGCATAGGCAAGATAGGAGGGCTGGAGTTGATCGAGGCCCTCTTCGTAGACCAGGCGCAGAATGTGCCACTCAAATTCTTCGTAGGTCATCGTTCCATCGCGTGTCGTCGTGGACCCATACCGCTCGAAGAACGCCGGCGGCGTCGATTCCATTCCCCACCTCGGTGGTCGAACGGTCGCGATCATCGCCGATACAATCGTATCAATTGTAGTCGCAACGGACCCGAAAGGCAAACGGCAGTGCTCGCTTTCATCCCACGATGCTCTTTTGTCGGCGCTTGTTTTGCCGACCGCAGGCCGAGGGCTGGCGGCGCCTAGCAATGGTGCCGGGGAGGCTGGTCAAGCGGCGACTTCCACGGTATGCAATAGGGCATTGAAACGCTTGGAAACTACGGTTCATCCGTGAAGTTGGGGTCGTCTATAAAAGCGACTCCCCGAACATCCCGACTTCCACGCCACCGCTTAAAAAAGGAGAATCGACATGTCTGATATCGAGAGCATCCTCAAGGAAAATCGAAAATTTTCTCCCCCACAACAATTCGTGGAGCAGGCCAATCTGGGAGCCGACAAACTCCAAGAACTTCGCCAGGAGGCCAACGACGACCCCGAGGCATTCTGGGCGAGGCTGGCCCGCCAGGAACTTCAATGGGATCGCGACTTCGATACCACCCTGTCATGGGAACCCCCCTTTGCGAAGTGGTTTCAGGGGGGACAGCTCAATATGAGCGTCCAATGTCTGGATCGCCACCTCCACGGGCCGCGCAAAAATAAGGCGGCCCTGATCTGGGAGGGAGAACCGGGCGATCAGCGCACCCTGACCTATCAGCAATTGCACGGCGAGGTCTGTCGCTTCGCCAATGCCCTGGAGCGGATGGGCGTCGAGGCCGGCGACCCGGTGGCGATTTATATGCCGATGGTGCCGGAATTGGCGATCGCCGTACTGGCCTGCGCCCGGATCGGTGCTCCCCACAGCGTGATCTTCGGCGGCTTTTCGGCCACGGCCATCCAGGACCGGGTCGAAGACGCTCAGGCCAAGGTGGTGCTCACCGCCGACGGAGGCTATCGCCGCGGCGATGTATTGCCGCTCAAAGAAAAGGTCGACGAGGCGATGACCGACGGCTGCGCCAGCGTGGAAAACGTCATCGTCTACCAGCGCACCTATAATGCGGTGGACTGGTTCGACGGTCGCGATCACTGGTGGCACGACGTGGTCGCCCGGGAGTCCACCACCCACGAGGCGCCGTCCTTCGACTCCGAGCATCCCCTGTTCATTTTGTACACCTCGGGGACCACGGGCACCCCCAAGGGCGTCGTCCACACCACGGCGGGCTATGCGCTGTGGACGAAGCTGACCTCGAAGTGGATCTTCGACCTAAAAGACGAGGACACCTACTGGTGTACCGCCGATATAGGCTGGATCACCGGCCACAGCTACATCGTCTACGGCCCCCTTCAAAACGGCGCCACCTCGGTGATGTATGAGGGCGCTCCCAATTATCCGCAGCCGGACCGCTTCTGGGATATAGTAGAGCGCCACAAGGTCAACGTCTTTTATACGGCGCCGACAGCGATCCGGGCCTTTATGAAGTGGGGAGATCAGTGGGCGGAGCGCCACGATCTGTCGAGTCTTCGACTTTTGGGCACCGTGGGGGAGCCCATCAATCCCAAGGCCTGGATGTGGTATCGCGACGTCATCGGCAACGGGGAGTGCCCCATCGTCGACACCTGGTGGCAGACCGAGACCGGAGGGGTGATGATCTCGCCAATACCGGGGGCCACGGAGACCAAGCCCGGAAGCGCCACGAAACCTTTGCCCGGCATCGAAGCTGAGATCGTCGACAAGCAGGGAAATCCCGTCGGCGCCGACGAAGGGGGCTTTCTGGTGGTCCGAAAGCCCTGGCCGAGTATGCTTCGCACGGTCTACGGAAACGAAGAGCGCTTCAAGAACGCCTATTTCGGCCGCTTCGAGGGCACCTACTTTGCCGGCGACGGAGCCCGATGCGACGAAGACGGCTACTTCTGGATTATGGGTCGCATCGATGACGTCATCAACGTCAGT
>SKPJ01000281.1 GCA_007119595.1 Myxococcales bacterium | reverse complement strand
CCGAATCTGACGGTGTCGCGACTCCCTGGCGGTGGCGCTGCCACAGCTGCGGTCGTGCTCCTTGTCAGGTTTCGCCCTGCTGCTCCGGCCCTTCGACCGACGGAGATGAATCACACCCTTCACGTCGATGGCCGTTGCTTCCATGATCAGTTTACGACAATATCGTATAAATTGGCTGCAACCATAAATAGACCCCACGCGAAGACACCTAAAATGACGTCGACCACCCTTATCATACTCATCATTGCGGGATTATTTTTCGTTGCCCTCGCCGTGATCGCCTACCTGGCATTTCGGTTGGTGAAAGCCGAGCGTCAGAAAAATTCCGGTGGAAGTGCTCGACGGGGCACGGCCCGAGGTCGCGCCGTGACTTCGTCGCACAACCCCGGCAAATCTCGGCCGCGCAGCACCGGACGGCATGACACGAAGATCAACTGGCTCCTCGGCCGTACCGGCTCCATCAAGGGTTTGAGTTTTCATATCGGCGATCAGGTCGTCAGTATCGGACGGGACTTTAGAAACCATATCCAGCTTACCGAGGACACGGCTTCCGAGCGGCACGCATTATTGATGGGCGATGCCCACGGCCTGAAGCTGACCGATCTGGACAGCTCGAATGGTACCATCCTCAACGGCAACCCTGTCGATCCAAAGGTTGAGTATGACCTCAACGACGGAGACGAATTCAAGATCGGGGAAGCCATCTTTCTGTACCGCTGGGAGGGCCGGTACACCGATGACAGCAAAACTCACAGCAAGGCGATCCGCCCTGCCAAAAAGACCAAAGCCATGGGCGCCGTGCAGAGCCCCGACGAGGGGGGAAGCCTCAAAGAACAGGTCCTCAGAGCCGTTCAAAGGGCCGATGGAGATTTCGATAAGGTCGCCGAGGAAATCGATCTCGACGTGGATATCGTAAAGCGAATCGTCCAACGGGCTGTCAGCGGAGGGAAAAAGGCACAATAAGTCTGCTGCAAGACCGTTTTCCCCCTCGGCATTTCACAGCAACTCGATTCCCTCTTTGGCTAATTTTCGGCGCATTTCTTTCGGCCACAACCCGGCTTGCACCTGACCGATGTGGACCTTTCGGAGCAACAACATACACACCCGTGATTGGCCGATACCGCCGCCGACGGTCAGCGGCAATTCACCGTTTAGGAGCTGTTGGTGAAAGGGCTTGTCTCGCTTGTCCTCTTCGCCTCGAAGACGGAGCTGATAGTCCAGTGATTCGGCATCGACCCGGATTCCCATCGAGGTCAACTCCAGCGCCTCCTTGCGCTCGGCATGCCAGACCACGAGATCGCCGTTGATTCCACGGCCCAGATCGGTCTCGGTGGACCAATCGTCATAGTCGGTCGCCCGTAGATCGTGGGGTTCACCGCTTTCCAGGGGATGTCCGATCCCGATAAAAAAGCTCGACCCATTCTCCTCTACCCACGCCTGTTCGCGATCCGCAGAATCCAGATCCGGATAGCGATTCTCCAACTCCTGGGTATGAACGAAGGTCACCTCATCATCGAGTCCAGGCTCGATACCGTATTCGGCTGCCAGCACCTTCTGGGTCTCCAACAGCGCCGCGTAGATCGAACGCACCGTCTCCTGGAGAAATTCGACATTTCGGTCCTCGCGACGCATCACCTGTTCCCAGTCCCACTGATCGACGTAGATGCTATGCACCGGACTTAGCGTTTCTTCCTTGCGGATTGCACGCATGTCGGTGATCAACCCGGAGCCGGGCTTTCTCTTGAGCCGACCGAGCTGATAGCGCTTCCACTTCGCGAGGCTGTGCACGATCTGAAAGGGCTTTCCGATGTCGGTGGGAGTGAATTTGACCGAGGACTGCGTCCCGGCCAGATCGTCGTGCAGTCCCGTTCCGATCGGAAGCGCCGGGGGAGCATCGATCTCCATCAAACGAAGCTTCCTCGCCAGTGCTCGGGCGAATTTGCGCTTCGCAAATGCCGTCGCCTGCTGAGTGGTCGTATAGTCGAGTTCGGTTCTGGATTCAGCTATCTGCATGGTGAGATATCTACTGCAATGGTGAGATTACTGCTGCGAGGTCGTCCAACGCCAGCGATTCGTTATATCCTGGTGCCCATCGGGCTCTATCAGCCTCGAGACGACGGCCGATCATGACAAAATTGTGTCCTCAGTGCGAATTTCCTGACGAAAGAGTCAACTAAACCAAACGGGACCGTATTTCCACCTCCAACACGGAAATTTCTTCCAGCCGATGGCAACGCAACCAGTAGCAGGCTGATGATATATTGTCTCCGTCAATCGCCTGTCAGGCCGGAATGTATCGTGCTCAACTGAGATTCTATAACATGGTCCCCACCTTGGCCTTGGATATTGAATTGCACCAATGGAGTGAAAATGAAAACCCACCACCGGATCTTTTGGAGCCTGATGGTTTCCCTTTTTACATTTTCAATGGCAACCACCGTTGCCGCTCAGGGAACAACGTCGAAAAATGGCGAGGCCCTGGCGTCCGGCGCCACCAATAGTGCATCGAAATCAGAAAGTGGGCTGAGAGCATCGCTGGCAAATGTGCGCGTGGAGCGGCAGTGGATTTCTACGGCACAGCAGCGGACCCGAAGTGCAGACTATGCGATGGGATACAATCTGGTGGCAGAAGACACGGCCACTGATCAGGTCGCTGCCGGCTTCAATATCGCGGTTGGCTCCGTAGAAGGCGCACAGATTGCCGGTGGCTTCAATGTCATCGATGAATCACTGCGAGGCGCTCAGATGGCACCGGTCTTCAACGTCACAGGAGGAGATCTAAGCGGGCTGCAATTCGCCGGTGCCTTTAACAGCGGCGGTGGCACACTGACCGGCCTCCAGCTTGCCGGAGGGCTGAATTCAAACCAGGGCCCGGTTCGGGGCGTTCAACTAGCACCACTGAATATCGCTACCGGTCCCGTCCAGGGAGCCCAGATCGGGGTCTTGAATATTGCCCCCTCTGCGGAGGTGGGCATCGGTCTATTCAATATCTACTGGAATGGCGAACTGGAGGCAGAACTCTACGGCTCCGACGACAACCTGATGATGCTCGGGATTCGCCACGGTGGGAAAAGGGTCTACAACGTATATCACCTGGGAACCCGTGAGACCGGAGAACCACAGATGCCCTTTGCCTACGGAATGGGATTGGGCGTGCGACTGGGCCTCGGCGACCATGCCGAGATAAGCATCGATGCGACGGGGACCTCGATTCTCGGCGGCACCAGAAATTGGTCGTGGAAAGACCAGGTAAATCTATTCAAGCTCCGTCCGATGCTCTCCCTTCAGGTCGCCGAGACATTGGCCTTTTTTGGTGGACCAACGGCTACCCTGATGGTCAACGCACGTTCGGCCGACGCCGAAGACTACAGTAGATTTCAACCTCGGCAGTTGGCCACCGTCGACGAGGATGGCGCCGACGTAGCAATCTGGCCCGGATTTACATTTGGCGTGAGGCTCTTCTAATGCCGTAAGGCACGCCCCCCCGATATCTCGCTTCCCCAATCGGCACACCGGTGATCTGGCACTTGCATGCTGGTCACCTACATGCAGGTACTGAACCCACCGACCTTCAAGGTAAAACTGCTGCCGTAATGGCCGATACCGGCGTCCTGGTAACTGCCGCACATCAGATTACGGCAATGGGCCGGACTGTTCATCCAACCGGAAATCGCCCCCTGGGGAGTACTGGAATAACTGATATTCTCGGCGCGGCCCATATAGCTGGCTCCCACGAGACTCATCCGCGTTCCGAATTTCGTGCCCTCCGGAGTGTCGTGGCCGGTATATCCCCTCTCCCCCATATCCCAACCGTGAATCCGTGCCGCGCATTGCACGGCGGGATGCATCTCCAATGGCTCTGAGGGACCGTACTCCACGCCGCCACAATCTCGAACCTCGGAGCGTTGCTCATTGATGAGTTCCAACAGCTCTTCCTCCGCCTGAGCGCGCTCACAATCCCAGGAGGCATTTAGGTCACCACAATCGATTTCAAAGGGATCCCAGGGATTATCCCCACCATGAACGCCGTCCCATAGATCGGCTCCGCAATCCGTTGGCTCCTGAGGTCCAGCATCGGGTTCAACAACATCGTCGGAGCCCGAATCCTCTGCGATGACCTCAGTGTCGGAATCGGCCACATCGTCGGGCCCAGTATCGAGAGGCGTCGCCTCTATATCGTCAGCCGGGGACACATCATCATCAACGCCATCACCGGTATCTAGCTCGGTAGGGGCGTCGCCTGTGTCGCTCTCGCCCTGATTACTCGGCACCGATGTGTCGTCCACCGTCGTACCGCCGGTATCACGGTCGCCGGTGTCGACGGTCGGTGACCCTGTGTCGGCACTGTTGCAATCACTCGATACACCATTGATAACACAATCCTGCTCCGGTTCTTCAGGGTCGGAGAAGCACCCCACGACACCGACGAAAAATAAGATTGCAGCGATCACTGATAGCGCAATACCACGGTAGTTCTTTACGCTTGCCTTCACTGTCATTTGGTCAACCCCAACGATCATGGTGGTCGAAACAAGGTGAATGGTGCACAATCGTGGCGTAATAAAACCGACTCTGCAAGCCGCCCTCCCGACTCCACAGGGCGGTCGCAAAGTCTTCGCCAGGCGCCTTGATGCGGCCAAGCTGGCCGCGCTCCCAAGAGTTCGTCGACATTGTCTCCCGGGGCACGGGCAGCCTGTCCCCACACTCGACTCTGCGACCGCTCTCCCGACTCCAATGCCCTCTAACTAATACCGTGAGTAGTCCATTGATGAGCGCGAAAACCTGCGGTGTCGTTGGGGTCATGAGCCTCGTTCTTTTCCTCAGTGCAGCACCGCTATCCGCTGAACCCGAACCGGAGATGG
>SKPJ01000212.1 GCA_007119595.1 Myxococcales bacterium | reverse complement strand
TCGGCGAGCGCCCGCAGGCTCTGGCTCAAGGGGAGGTGATCTGGGAGCGAGAGTTTCAATTCTTGACCCTCGATGAAGAGGGGGAGCTGATGCCAGCGCCGCGGCGCCAGCGCTCCTTGCCGGTGTTGTACTCCGTGCCCGTCACCGAGGTTTTCCCCCCGGGCTTCGATTGGGCGACCATACCCGATATGCAGACGCGACTGCAGAGGGTGGCCTCCGCCGGCGATGTCCGTATGATTGGCCCCCTCGAGGGCGCCGAGAATTCGTCGGTATACGGGGTTTTTGGTCCCGTGTTTGGCGCCAACGACGACGGATTGTCGGGCTATATGGTCGCCGTCTTTCGCCTCGAACAGGTCGTCGAAGAGGTGTGGGCCCAGCAGTTGCCGGTGGCTCTTGATTTTCGAATCAAGGATGTCAGCGATACCGATGAACCAAATCGCTTGTTTGAGTGGAGCGGTCAACCGGAGCAACGCCCGGTCACCAGAGTTCCACTGCGACTGCCTCACGATGAGGAATTGGTCTTTGAAAAACAGTTGGAATTGATGGGCCCCGAGTGGCTTCTGGAGGCCCGGGCCACCGATCCCTATATCGAGCTGCACCGCAGTCTGACCCCGCTCGTATTTTTGGCCAGCGGATTGATCGTCACCGTCATCAGTGTCTTGTTACTTCGGATGATGTTTGGGCGAACGGCCCGGATCGACCAAACGGTTCGAGAACGCACCGCCTCGTTGCGGGAGCATAAAGAGCGGCTGCAGCAGGTCGCCGTCGAGATGGCTCGAGCCCGCCATGAGGCGGTACGGGCCAATCGGGCCAAGAGCACTTTTTTGGCCAATATGAGCCACGAAATTCGAACCCCGATGAACGGGATCATCGGTATGGGGGAACTCCTCTCAGAGACCGATCTGGACAACCAGCAGCGAGAATATCTAACCCTGCTGGAGCGCTCGGCAAAGGGGTTGCTGGCATTGTTGAACGACATCCTCGACTTTTCCAAGATCGAGGCCGGTCAATTGGAGCTCGATACCCGTGAGTTTTCACCGGGAGATCTGGTCGGTGAGACGCTGCAAGTGATGGTGCAGCGGGCCTATGACAAGGATATTGACTTGACCTATTCCGTCTCCTCAGACGTTCCCTATACCGTGATCGGCGACCCCAGCCGTCTTCGACAGGTGTTGATCAATCTGGTCGGAAACGCCATCAAATTCACCGATGACGGGGAGGTCACGGTGAGCGCAGAGATGGTTTCGACAACGGATGACCAGGTGGAGATGCAATTTTCGGTGTGTGATACCGGAGCGGGAATCCCCAAGGCGGACCAGGAGCGTATCTTTCAGGCATTTCAACAGGCCAAGCGCTCTCCGCGCCAGGTCTACGAGGGCACTGGCCTGGGGTTGGCCATTGCCTCTCAACTGGTCTGGTTGATGGACGGCAATATCTGGCTGGAGAGCGAAGAGGACAGGGGGAGTACATTTTTCTTCACCGCCTGCTTTGGCCGCGCGAAGTCGGAGCGGATTCGCTCCGAAAGTCCGGCGGCCCATCTTCGGGGGTTGCCGGTGGCGGTGATGGCGTCTACGTCGGTGGACGAGCGCTTGATTTGCAATTTGTTGCAGGCCTGGGGAATGGAGCCTACCTCGGTGCGGCGACCGGATCGATTCCGCTCCGTGATCGATGATACCAAAAGCGGTGATAAGTCCTTCGAGTTGTGGATCGTCGACGTTTCGGCCGGCACGGAGGAGTCGGTAATTCAAGCCGTGATCGACGCTTATGGCGAGCCGCCCGCGGGGATCATTGCCCTGGCTACGGCGGCAAAAGTGGAGACCATCGAGCCCTACCAAGACCAGATCGACGCCGTGTTGTCAAAACCCATCAAACCCTCGGATCTACTGGAGGCGATCATCGACGCCGTGGAGCTAGACAAAGCGGCGACCCGTGCCGATGTCAAACGGCCCGCCGCCAAGCCCGAAGAAACGAAATCGCATGTGTTACTCGTAGAGGACAGCCCGGTCAATCAGCGAGTCACAGCCGGTCTTTTGGAGCGCCGGGGCCACCGGGTGACCGTAGCCGACGACGGCGTGGAGGGGGTTCGGGTCTATCGAGACCATCCACACGATTTCGACGTGGTGCTCATGGATATCCAGATGCCGCGAATGGACGGATTCGAGGCCACTCGCAAGCTACGGGAATTAGAAGAAGAGACGGGTCGTCAGGTGCCGATCATAGCCCTGACGGCTCACGCCATGAAAGGCGATCGCGAGCGGATGCTCCGCGAGGGCATGGATGATTATATGGCCAAACCGATCCAGGCCGACGAGCTCTATCGCTTGATGCGCAGATGGACCGATGATGAGGATAGTGATCTTCGATCGAAAACCCCGAAAACAGAGGAGTCCCAGATGGAACGACAATCGGAGTCCCAACCGCAGGAGGTCTATGACCGCCAGCAGGCGCTCGATCGCGTCGGTGGTGACGAGGCCTTATTCGACGAACTCGTGGACAGCTTTCGAGCAGAATGGAAGGATTGGCTCGCTGAATTGGTTGAGTCTACCGAGGAGGGCGATGCCGCACGGGCCCGGCGCTTGGCTCATACGATCAAGGGCGGGGCCGACACCATCGGCGGCGTAGCGGTGACTGCGCAGGCCAAAGAGCTCGAGGAAATGGCCCGGCAACAACACCTCGACGAATTGCGGGGAGAGCTCGACGAACTCCAGCAACGGCTGGAGCAACTCGATGATGTATTGGCCCAACAACAGACCTGATGGCCAGCAGTCTGCTAAACGCCGCATCGCCTCGGCGCCCACTCCGCGATCGTGAGCATCCGCTAACTGCGTCGGAGTAGACGTAAATACTGACAACCCCTATACGCTGAGAGACGTCTTCGAACTTCGACGGCGAACACGACCGGACCCAAGAGGTAATGCAGTGATTGTATTCGCGACTCGACCCGTATGCCGCGAGGACCCCGATGGGTGAGCCCTCTCGGTTTTCCTGGCTCGACGTGGAGGTCTTCAAGGACTGGATTCGTGGACTTCCCGGGGTTCCGGGCCATGTGGTCCGTTTTGGGCTGCAGACGGTGATTCGTTTTTTCGGCAAAAACAACGGTCTCATTCTGGCGGGGGCGGTGGCGTATAACACGTTGCTGTCACTGATTCCGCTATTGGCGGTGATCCTGATTTTCTTTTCCTTTTTTAAGGACAAGGAAAAATTGCTGGAGACCATCAAGATCGAGCTGGAGCTTGTGGTTCCCGGCCAGGCGGACTCCATCGGCACCGTGCTGGCCGATTTTGCGGACCAGATGGAAGTGATCGGGATCATTGGTCTAATGGTGCTCTTATTCTTCAGCAGCATCGCGTTCCGGATTTTGGAGAGCGCGATGACTGAGATCTTCGATATGCCCGCCGAAAAGCACAAACGGGCTTTCTGGGTTTCGGCGCTGATTCCCTATCTATTTATCTGTCTAATGGGGATGGGCATCGTGCTGCTGACGGCGGGGACTTCCTTTTTGGACGCCTATCCCAAGGACGCCTTCGTCATTCCGTTGATTGAGCTAAATGTCAGCGCCGACGATACCCGTTCGGCTGTGCTCTATATTTCGGGGGTCGTGGGGTTGGTGCTGCTATTTACGGCGGTTTATCTGGTGATGCCCCTGCAGAAGATCTCCGCTTCTCGCGCACTTGTCGGGGGATTGACGGCGACCGTTTTGTGGGAGTTGGTCCGCCATTTTTTGGTCTGGTATTTCACGCATATCTCCCTGGTCAACGTCGTCTATGGTTCTTTGGCGACGGTGATCATCGTGTTGTTGTCGATGGAGATTGCAGCGGTGATTTTGTTGCTGGGAGCACAGGTGATCGCAGATCTGGAGCGAGCTGCCCGGGCCGATGTGCCCTGGTATGAGGGACCGCAGGTATCGCTGCCGAATCGAGCAGAGCAAGCCGAACGACAAGCCGGTCGAAAGAAGGTGCGAACCCATCGTCGGATCCGAGACGGGACGAAGAACGGCGGTGATTGAGGCGGTGACGGAATGGATCAGTCGCCGTCTTCGACGCAAAATGGTGGTTCTTCCTGAATCGTCGGGTCCTGGCACCGATAGGGCATCGATGTCTCATCATGGGGGCATGTGTAACCGTCGGGACAATCCAGGTCATCCCAGCATCGCATCGGTTGCGTCGGTGGTACCCGGCATGTTCCCTCTCCGCCCTCCTCACAGCGAGCCTGATAGCAGACCATGGACTCCGCCTGGGGAACACCGCTTTCGCGACAATCTTCGACGGTAAAACAACAGGGAAAGCGGGGATCTCCGGCCATGACCTGAGGCTCCAACTCACAGACTCCGATGACGTCGTCATCGTCTTCGACGTCCGCTCCCACGTCGGTCCGGGCATCGAAGCCGATATCGGCTTCATCGCCGTTGGGTCCGGTGGTTGAGCCCTGGCTGCCACCGCCGCTATGAGGGTCGCGGGGGGTTGGCTCGTCATCATCGGAGCACCCCGTGAGGGCAAGGACAAAGGCTACCAAAACAATCAACGACCGACTCATGAAGAACTCCAGCGGATAAAAGGTGCACCGTATAACAGGACCTGTTCGTACAACCGCACCATAGCGCGGAATATTCGCCGGACTCAATGACTGGGAGTCGCTGTCGGTAAAAAAAAATAGCCGACCCGAGCACAACTGGAGAGGTGGAGGTGCGGGCCGGCTTCCCCCCGCATGAGCGGGGGAGATGAAAAATTGGTCAATCGGTCATGGCGGCCTACACGGAGGTAGGGAGTAGTTGTTCGTCAAATGCCTGCGTATTTGGTGCGCGCCATCGCGAATGGGCGGAGCAGGTGTGACATCGATGTCACAACGGGTGCTGCCATTGGATTGGC
>SKPJ01000609.1 GCA_007119595.1 Myxococcales bacterium | reverse complement strand
TGGTGCCATTATCCGGCTTTGGTCGGGAGAGGCAAGCTGGATTGCCGGATTGTTTTGTAGACGTTGAAGAATCGGCGACCAGGGGGCTGTGCGGGTTAATCGCCTCATCAAATCCTACCTGGTTGTCTCAATTTTTGGAGTCGCGGAGCGTAGAACTCGGAGTCGCGGAGCGCTGGACGCAGTGCGCTGAACGCCCGAGCGCGAAAGATTCCTCTAAACTACGCTGTGGGCGCGGAGAATGGTGCGACCCGCCGTGGTGGGTTCGGGTCATCGAGGATGGCTGGTGTCGTCGCCTCCGAGGTGGACCGAGGCCCCAGCATACTCGAAGTTAGTCGCTTTTTTGTGCCAAGCGCCAGACGCAATGTGAAGTTGCACCCAGTGGTGGAGATCAGCCCCCCAACGTCACCATCCACAGCGTCATCAGCGCGGTTTAGCGGAATCTTTCGTGTGCAGCGTCCAGTGACTCCGCGCTCAGCGTCCAGCGCTCAGCGTCCAGCGCTCAGCGAGTTCGCGCTCAGCGTCCAGCGGTCAGCGATCTCGCGCTCAGCGTCCAACGCACACTCGACTTTGCAGTCTATCTCCATCAACTTCTGCTCACGGCGTTATAAGGCTGGTGCTTCCGCCATTTTTGATACCGATAAATGTCGATACCGATGAATCGGTGCCAACAGTGGCGAAATTCAGTTTGGATCGGTGCGTAGAGCCCTTCGATGGAGCGAAGGATCGCCCTCAGAGGTGTTCATCGAGTTCGGGAGGCCACAATTCGAGGCTTCGCAGGCGGGGTTCGATGACTTCTTCGACGGTGCGATAGACCAGCAATCCCTGTCGCTGGTCACTGAACATGCCCAGTTCCACGAGCTCCGGCTCCGGGAATGCGTCGAGATGCCGGTTGTCTTCGGGGACATCTTCCAGGACCTGATCGGCCCGGACGAGGTGGGGTTTTAGGACCGATGTGACCAGGTGTCGCCAGGCCGACAAGGTAGAGGCTGGAAAGCGGGTCAGTGAGTTTTCGATGTAGATCCAGCCCAATTCCTGGTGATCTTCTTCATCCTCGACGGTGGCGGCGAGCACAGCGGCCACCGTGGGTTCTTCGCAGCGCTCTTGAAGGTCGGTCATAAAGCCATAGGACAGGGCCTCGCTGAGAGCGACCATGGAGATCGCCGTCGCCATGGCCCGCTCGCCCATCGGCGCCGACAGAAAATCCGGGGGATCGTCGGGCACGATGGGGTCGGGAAAGCGCGGAGTGCCTCCCAGAGCGCGGCACATGCCCGCACATAACGCGGTGTGTCGGGCCTCGTCCTCGATGAGGTCCACCACCGTGGCGTAGACGTCGATGGGATCGCCGGCGCCGAGTACCTCGGTCATGAAGCGAGTCATGATCTGGGTGGATCGAAACTCGGTCTGAGCTCGCTGAAACCAGGTCTCGCGGGCTCGATTGCGCAATGCCTCGTCAAATGATGTCGGATCGAAGGCGTCGAAGTCGATCTCGGCGCCCATCATTTCCTCGTGGAGATGTCCGAAGACACCACCGGCGTAACGCATCGGATGGCTCATTGAGGCCTCCTGCGGGAGTCACATTAGTAACTGAAAGGAGTACGGGATGGGGTTATCCAGCGTCAGCATCGGGACATCCCTCCTCGGTCCCGAAGGTCATCGGGACGCAACTTCCATCCTCGCATTCCTCAAACCAACCGTAGTTGCAGGCCATGTCGCTGGGGCAAAAGCAGGTGGTGATCTCCCCATTTTGACAGCAGGTCTGCCAGGTTCCGTCCTCACCGGTATCGTATTCGTGGCCGGTATCCATTCCGGCGTCGGTGTCGGTATCGCCCACATCGGTGCCGGAATCGCCAACATCGGTGCCGGAATCGCCAACATCGGTGCCGGAATCGCCAACATCGGTGCCGGTATCGCCCACATCGAGTCCAGTGTCGCCGGCGTCGACTCCCACATCGGGACAGCCCATAAGGGAACAGCTACCGTCGGGGCATTCCTCGAACCAGCCGTAGTTGCAGGCCATACCTGCGGGGCAATAGCAGGTGGTGATCTCGCCGTCATCACAACAGCGCGCCCAGTACCCGCCGGTGTCCGGAGGATCGGTGTCCAGTCCATCCGTATCGGGACCACCGGACTCGTCGTTATTTTCGGTGATATTCCAGGCCGGATTGTCCTCGTCTTCGGCGGGGTCGCTGGTACAGGCCAAGACGCCGACGATAGAGAAGGCGGCCAGGGCGATGACGACGATCAACGTGGAGCTGGGAATCGAGGCGCCGATACAGCCCAGCACGGCCAGAGAGGCCATGGCGATGATGATCAAGCGCGTCGAGCGTTTCATGGTCGGCCAGCGCATGGAAATCCACCTTTTATTCAATTTACTTAGTTCCCATCCGGAAACCCCATGAATTTCGCAGATGCCGGCTGAAATCACGATCTCGAAGATTTCATCTCGGCCTTGCGCCCTGAGCGGCAGCGAGGAAGTACTCTTGGGGTGCTCAGATTCGGAATTTCCGGATGAGTACTATTTAGAATTACGAGAAATTGTCAGTTCGTGAATCGTAAACGCGCCCAGTGTTGCTTTAGAGCAATCCCTTGTCGGGGATGATGCACCGAGAGAGGTCGAAGAGCATAAATACCAGTGCTTTCTCCTGCGGCGTCAACTCGGCGGTGGTACATCCATTGGGGAAGTGATGTTCCGGCGCCGATGCCTCTCCGGCGGAGACGTGGATATCACTGAAGACGACGCGACCGCATTGATGGTCGGGCTGTGCGTCGATCGGGGTATTGAAACTAAAATACTGCACCAATTCGGGGGGCGGATCGGGGAACATATCCTCGAAGCCGCCACCTGGCATGCCCGGAAAATCAAAATCCATTCCGTCCGATTCGATCCAGACCCACTGCTGGGAATACTCTTCGTTGAGAGATTCGATGGAGCCCCGGGTCTCGACGATGGGAAATTCGCCGGCCGGAGTGGTGCCCGTCTGGTACATCCACTCCCGGAGCACGTGTCCCTTTTCGAAGCTGGTGTCGATGAGACCGATTTCGGGCTCCATGCCGCCTGTTATCGCGGCAAAATCAGCCCAATTGGCGACGGCCTGAAAGTCGCTGGGACCGTCGCTCAGCCAGATATCGTGCAGGTGGGACAAAAAGACCCGTCCACCGGCTTCGGTAAAGTCCAACAGGGCCTGTCGTGCCTGGTCGGACTTGTCGCCGCCATAATTTGAGCACTCACAGGAGTGAACGACGATGTCGTAGGGCAACAGGTTGTCGAGATCATCCCACCAATCCCATCCGTAGGTAAAAGCCGCGCCATCGTGAAGCGAGTTGTCGTAGCGATTGGTGCCTCCACGGCCGGCGAATAGATGGACGCTTCCATCTTGATCCTCCGGCGTAAACTCCGAGTCGTCGATACCGATTTTTCGAAGCAGGCACTCCAGGGCGTCGCACTCGCCGGTGGTGACCGCGAATTGTGGGATATCACCCTCGTCGCGGTTTTTTGGAAGCCGCGTTTTGTCGAGGTCCGTGATCTCGTTGTTCTGGCAGGGCTCGACATAATCGATGGTGACCTGGCGGCGCCACTTGCCGACTTCGATGACCAGCGGGATATCCTCGCCGGCCGGTGCCTGGTTGAGCGTGAACTCGCCATTGACGTTGGTCCGGGTATCGACCAGGGGTGTGCCGCTCAATTCGTCCTGACAGGGCTCGCAGGAGGCGCCGACCTCCACCTGTTCAGGGGTGGTGCCGGGCACATAAACCGCCACGTCGGGAAGGGGCAACTCCTTGGAGGGAATGGTGACCACTCCGGAGATACTGGTGACCGCTCCTTCCTCACCGCATCCATCCTCGATCTCACCGCCATTATTGCCGCCATTGGTGGCGTCTTCTTCGTCGTCATCGCCTGTATCGCTTTCTTCTTCTTCTTCATCCCCGGTGTCTTCATCGGGACCTCCGGCGTCCGGTTGATCGTCGTTTCCGTCGTCGGGGTCCGCACTGGGCGTACAGGTCTGAGAGATGGGATTCCATTGCTCGTCCGGGGCGCAATCCTCTTCGGTCATCTCTCCCTGGTCTCCTTCGCCGGTGGCATCGTCACTGCAGCCAGCGAGTGCGAGGGCAAAGGCCAACCCGAAAATGGAGAGGGAAACTCCGAAACGGCTTTGATGGGGGCGTCGATGAAACATGACAGGCTCTTTTGGGATTGAGAAAATCATCTACATATCCATGAGTGGTCGATACATTAGCACTTTTTCGCAGTGATCGCGAAGGATTGGTAAGAGTTTCATCTCATCTTGTTTGAGCGCTCTTTGTCTCACCCATTTCACTCCGGGGAGGAGCGATATTTGGCGGCCAACTCGCTAAATGGGGTGGTATCGCCGAGTACATCTTCGACGTAGATCATATTGATGAGCGCCATGATCAGCACCGCCAAAGGGGTGGCGATGGTGATGCCGATGATGCCGAATAAAATGCCGGCGAAAATTTCCGCGATAAGGGTCATCGCATGGGGCAGGGAGACAAATCGATGCTGAACTACCGGGGTGATCCAATAGCTCTCGACAGTCTGGGCGCCGATATACAACAGGACGACCCACAAGACGAATTGCGGCCCCACCAAAAGGGCGACCAGCATCGCCGGGATGGCGGAGACGATGGGGCCGAGGATGGGGACGAAGGAAAATAGACCGGCGATCAGCCCCAGAAAGAAGGGAAGGGGAATGCCCAGAAGCAATAGGCCTACGGTGACCATGACCGCAACGCCCAACATCGCCAACAGCCGACCCACGAGCCACCAGGCGAGCTGAAAGCTGCATACCTCGATGATCTCGATGGCTCTCTCCCGGTAATTGATGGGGACCATCCTGACCAGCCCGCGT
>SKPJ01000603.1 GCA_007119595.1 Myxococcales bacterium | reverse complement strand
GGCCTGATCGCCGACGCCCGCGTCGAGGTCATCAGTGAAGCCCATCAGCACGAAGGCGGGGGGCAGAGATGAGGATGACGCAATTTTCGATCAATCACGCCGTATCGGTCTACGTGTTGATCGCCGCCGTCTTCATCGGCGGGTTTTTCGCCTACAACCAGATGCCGCGGGAAGCGGCCCCGGATATTGCGATCCCCGTGGTCATCGTCTCCACCCCCTATTTCGGCGTCTCTCCCGCCGATATCGAAACCCTGATCACCCAGCCCATGGAGCGCCAATTTCAAGGGCTTCGCGATCTGGAGGAGATGACGTCGACCTCGGCCGAAAGCGCCTCCTTGATCGTCCTCGAATTCGATCCCGACGTCGAAATCGAGGAAGCACTCCAGCGCATCCGAAGCGACGTCGATCGCGTCCAACCCGATCTTCCCGCCGACGCCGAAGACCCGGAGATCATCGAGATCAATGCCAGCGACTGGCCAATCCTGGTGGCCAATGTCTCCGGCGAAATGGATCCCCTTCGCCTCCAGAACCTCGCCGAGGAGATGGAGGACGATATCGAGGCCATTCCCGGGGTGTTGGAGGCCAGTATCGCCGGCGGAATTCAGCGCGAAATCGAGATCCGTCTTTATCCCGAAAAGCTGCGCCACCACGAGGTATCTGCCGACGAAGTCATCCGCGCCGTGCAGACCGAAAACGTCAATCTCCCCGGCGGCTCCCTCGACATCGGCTCCATGACCTACATCGTCCGTGTCGCCGGAGAGTTCGTCGACATCGATCCCCTGCGCCACATCGTGGTCTCCAACAGCGACGGGGAACCGATCCACCTTCGCGACGTGGCCTCCGTGGAGGATACCTTCGAGGAGCGCGACACCTACAGCCGGCTGACCACCTGGACTGAGGCCGAAGACGGCACCCGGATTCCCTCCACCCAGCCCAATATCTCAATGGCCGTCGTCAAGCGCGCCGGCGACAATATCATCGACATCGCCGACCAGACCAAAGCGATCATCTCCGAATACGAGGAGCGCGCCGGCGGCGATGTGGAGATCACCATCGTCAACGACATGTCGACCATGATCGAGGCCACGGTCCACGACTTGGAAAACAACCTCATCACGGGCATGATCCTGGTTTTTTTGGTCCTCTTTTTGTTCATGGGAGGGGTGCGCAATGCTCTCTTCGTCGCCATCAGCGTTCCCCTGAGCATGTTGTTGTCGATCCTGGTGCTGTCCATGCTGGGCGTGACCCTGAATATGGTGGTCTTATTCGCCCTATTATTGTCGCTGGGAATGCTCGTCGACAACGCCGTGGTGGTCGTGGAAAATATCTACCGCTTTGCCTCCACCGGAAAGGACCTAAAGACCGCCGCCCTCGAGGGGACCAGCGAGGTAGGATGGGCGATTATTGCCGCCACCTTCACCACGGTGGGCGCGTTTTTCCCGATGCTATTTTGGCCGGGGATCATGGGCGAATTCATGGGGTATCTGCCGCTGACGGTGGTGATCACCTTGCTGAGTTCACTCTTTGTGGCCCTCGTCATCAACCCCACCCTCTGCGCCACCTTGATGCGGGTCGACGAGACGTTGGAATTGGAGGACGAATCGGTCCCCGATATACGACTCTACCGCGTCTATCGCTCCCTCTTGTCGAAGTGCCTCAATCAACGGATCCTGCTGACCGTGGTGACCATCGCCGCATTATTCGGCACCTTTGCGGCGTACGGAAAATTAAATCACGGGGTGGAGTTCTTTCCGCTGACCACACCGGAACAATTCTCCGCCGAGCTGACGATGCCCGACGGGACCAACCTGGAGCATACCAATGAGGTCTTGACCCGGATGCAGGATCCGATCGCCGAAGAGACAGATCTGGTCACCGCCTGGGTCACCGACGCCGGCACCCAAGGGGGTGGACAGATGGGCGGTGGCGGACGGGCCGCACATTACGGCCAGATCACCGTGGAATTGCAGGCCATCGAGGATCAAGAAAGCGATCCCTTCGCCTTTATGGATCGGCTCCGAGCGGTCTATGAACGCATCCCCGGTGCCGAAATCATTTTGTCTCAACAATCGATGGGCCCGCCCACCGGCGATCCCGTTTCTCTGGAGTTGTCCGGCGACGACCTGACGGTTTTGGCGGACCTGTCGCAGCAGATCCGCCAGCGCATTCGCACCATCGAGGGCATCACCGATCTGACCGACGATATCGAGCTGACACGCCCCGAAATTCACGTCGATATCGACCGCCAACGGGCGGTGATGGCCGGGCTCAGCACCGACGCCGTCGCCCGCACCGTGCGCACCGCCATCGCCGGCACCGAGGCCGGTGTATTTCGCGAGGACGATGACGAATACGACATCGTGGTGCGCCTCGACGAACAGAGCCGACAGTCGCCCAACGATATCCGCCAGCTCACCGTGGTCAATAATGAGGGTCATCATATCGCATTGGAGGAAGTGGCTTCCGTGGAGATCAAGGGCGGCAGCGGCTCCATTCGCCGCAAAGCACAACAGCGGGTGGTCACGGTCTCCGGAAACGTCGCCGACGGTTATTTGCCACCGGTCATCCTCCAGCAGATACGCCACGAACTCCGGGATCTGGAAATGCCCGCCGGCTACGCGATCAACTACGCCGGGGAGCAAGAGGATATGGAAGATGCCTCCGATTTTCTGGCCCGCGCGCTCCTTGCGGCCATCTTTTTGATCGCCTTGATTTTGGTGACCGAATTCAACTCCGTGGTCCAACCCTTTTTGATCCTCATCAGCGTCACCCTGAGCCTTATCGGCGTGCTGTGGAGCCTCATTTTGACGGGTCTTCCCTTCGGGGTGATCATGACCGGCATCGGCATTATCAGCCTATCGGGAGTGGTGGTGAATAACTCGATCGTCCTCATCGATTATATCAATCAACTTCGCGAGCGGGGTTACGCCCGGCGAGAAGCCATCATTCAGGGCAGTCTGGTGCGCTTTCGCCCGGTGACCCTCACCGCCATCACCACCATGCTGGGCCTGACCCCCATCGTGCTCGGCGTCAGCCTGGACTTCGTCAATTGGCAGATCGTCTTCGGCGGCACCTCCGTGGAGATGTGGGGCCCGATGGCCAACGCCGTGGTCTTCGGTCTGGCGGCGGCCACGGTCCTCACCCTCCTCGTCGTTCCCGTGATGTACTCACTTCTCGACGAGATCTCCCAATTCGGCCGACGACTCCTTAGCCGCTTCGCCACCGTGGGGCTGATCGCCATTGTGGTGTCCCTCGTCATTCCCGCCGTCGCCGGCGGCCAGCCGCTCCCCGACGATGGCGATCCGGGCGAGGTCACCGACACCGAGCAGCTCGACGAGCTCGAGGAACCCACCGGCGGCGATCCCACTGAGCTCGACGAGTTCGACGACGATTTACGCCCGGCTCTCGAAGAACCAGCGACCATCGATCGCCTAGAACTCGACGACCAACTCGAGGAGGTCGACGTCCCGATCGAGGTGGAACGAACCCTGTCGCTCGACCAGGCCCGACAGCGGGTCTACGAAGAGCACTATGACGTGGAATTGGCGAAAACCCAGGTCACCGCCGCCGATGCCCGAATCGACGAGGCCTACGCCGCCCTGTTGCCACAGATCACCGGCAGCGCCAACTACATCATCAACCAAGAGGAAATCATCGCCGAATTCGGCGCCATGCCCGGAGAGGAGGCCCCCGAGGGGGTCGACGAAGCGGGTTTCGTCGTCCAACCGCGCACCGACTATCAGTGGTCACTGAGCGCCGGACTGTCGCTCAACTTCCGATCCTGGCCGCTGATCCGACAGGCCCGAGCGCAGCGCCGATTGGCGAGCAACGAGGTCGAGGTAGTCCGCGAAGCCCTGGATGACGCGGTGATCCAATCCTATTTCAACCTGCTGATGATTCGCCGCACCGTTGATCTGGCCAACCAACAACTGGCCAGTGCCCAAACGCTCTTCGACGCCACGCAGACCCGCCTGGACGCCGGCACGGCCACTGAATTCGAGCTGACACGCGCCGAATTGGAATTGCACCAGGCCATTCGCCAACTCGAAAATGCGCGCCTGCAATTTGTCCAGGTCCGACAGATCTTGGCCGAATTGCTGCAGACCGATGCCGACTTCGATATTCTCCGACCCGACCCACCGGTGCTCGCCGACGACGATCCCGATGCATTGATCCAGCGGGCACGCCGCGAGCGCGCCGTTTTTGAATCCAGCGACCTCCAGCAAGAAATCGCCCATTGGGGAGAACGAGATGTACTCTTTAGCTACCTTCCGACGTTTAGCGCCACCTTTACCTTCGCCGGCGGGGGGGGCACCGATCTGCAGCCCGGCGATCCCCAATGGACGCTGATATTCGGAGCCGAATGGCTGATCTGGGATGGCGGGCGAAGGGGTGCACAACGGGATCAGACCCGCGCTGAGATGTTGGCCACTCAAATCCAGTCTGAACAAACCCGCGACTCCATCGACGCCGAGATCAATCAGGCGCTGACCGACGTAGAGGCCGCCAATGTACAGTTGGAGAGCGCTGAAACGGAGGTCGAACTCGCCGCCCGGGGACTTCACCAGGCCGAATTGTCCTTTCGCTACGGCGTGGCCTCCCAGCTGGACGTTATCGCCGCCCGCGACCAATTCCAGATCGCCCGGCTCTCATTGGCCCAGCAACAACTGGAAGTCGATCTCTCCACCTACCGCGTACTCACCCTCGTCGACGGGACGACGTACCGCTGATATGGCGTTGTGATATGGCGGACGTCCTCGTCTGCGGTCCACTGTTATGGCGGACGTGGACGTCCGCGGTCCACTGTTATGGCGGACGTCCTCGTCCGCACTTCCCGGTCCGCGGACGGCCACGTCCGCACTTCACCCCG